>QGUX01000224.1 GCA_003242275.1 Pseudomonadota bacterium
GCGTAGCTGATCGCGAAGCGGTACGCCAGCGCGGTCAGGGGCTGTTCGTACTCGGGATCATCGGCATGTTCCCAGGCATCGCCCAGGTCCATGTTGAAGTTGATCGCCACCATCAGCCGTCCGTGGTCGTCGAATACGCCGCGCCAGTGCGGCGTGTAGCCGTCCTCCTCGTAGGTCGTGCCGCGCATCACCGCGTAGATGCCGGGGATCTGCACCTTGTGGTCGAGGTCGTAGAGCACGTGGAAGACCTCGTGGTCGTCGGGGATGTCCACCACGTCGCGGTCGGGGAACACGCGCCGCAGCGACTCCATGAATCCCTCCCACTGCTCGGTGCCGTGGAAGTCGTCCACCATCAGGAAGCCACCCTTCTCGAGGTACTCGCGCAGGGCGGCCGCCTCCTGCTCGTCCAGGTACCAGCGGCCCACCTCCACCGCGTAGAGGAAGGGGAAATCGTTCAGCGACGGCGAGGTGGCGGTGATCAGGATGGCCTCGTCGCGCAGCGGCTCATCCGGATTGATGCGCCGCGGCCCGAAGTCGCGGCTCCTGGGATCGATGGCATCGATGCGCGTGAGGCGGCGGATGCCCTGCAGCAGGTGGTATTCCGCCTCGGGCAAGTCGGTCTGCCACGCGCGGCCACCGAAGCCGCGGCCGTCGAGGTAGTTGCCGTTGTAGGCAAGGCGGGCGAAGCGGAATTCGCGATCGGGCGGCGGCAGCTCGCCGCTGCGGCCATTGCCCGTGACGGCGCCGGGCAGCAGCACACACAGGGCCAAGGCAGATGCCAGGCCGAGCTGCCGGCTGAACTGCCTGACTCGAAACCCCATGCGGCCAAACTAACCTTGAACAGGCTTCTGCGCCAGCCTCCCGATGCAGGTTCGCTTTGCGCAGGTGGCCGCCGCATTAACATCCCTTCAGGATGGCTGCTGCGCCAGGCCCCAGGCGATGGCCAGCACCACCGGCGGAATCGCAGCCGCGAGCCATGTGGGCAAAGAGCGGATGGCACGCGCACCGCGCGCCGATGCGGCAACCGCCCCGGCAACCACGCCGCAGCCAAATCCCAGCAGGTGCGACAGCACGTTGGTGGAGCCCGCGTCTTCCAGCAGGAAGGGATCGGGCGCGGGCATGCCGGCCACCGGCACATTGGAGCCGGCGCCGAAGAAGCCGAGCATGGCCACGCCGGCCACCAGCGGACCCCAGCGTGCCAGCGGATTGCCGAAGCGCTGGCCGCGCGTGCGCCATGCAAAGGCCGCCACCAGTCCCAGCATCGCGAATACCGCAGTGGAGGCGCCCGCCGAGACATAGCCCGGCAGCCCGATCAGCGCCTCGATGAAGTTGGCCAGCGTGGCCGCGGCGAGCACCAGCAGCCATGCGCGCGCATTGCCCCAGATCTGCGCCGCCGAGTAGCCCAGCAGCGCGCCGCCGCCCAGGTTGCCGGCGAGGTGCCCGATGTCCCAATGCAGCGTCAGCGCCGTCACCGCGCGCCACCACTCCCCGGCCCGCATCAGCGCGGGGTTCAAGGTGGCCGACTCGTACGGGTCGCGGCGCAGCCAGTCCTGTCCCAGCGCCACCGGCACCGCCACCAGCACCAGCACATAGAAGAGCGAGCCCAGCCATGCCCGCGGCTGCGGCGTGAAGCGCACCTCGGCCTGCCGCGGCCGGCGCGTACGTTCCTGCTCGTACTGCCACAGGTGATGCTGGGCATGCGCCAGCATGGGCTGCTCCACCAGCACCACGAAGCCGCCTTCGGGATGGACCTCCACCGTGCTCTCGATGCCCACGGCAATCAGCATGAAGGCGCGGTCCTCGCAGGCGCGCAGGTCGGCGGCACGGAACACGGGGACCGGCTGGTGCATCGGCCCTGTATGGAGGCCGCCCCGGCAAGGTTCAACCGGCCGCGGGTGCATCAGCGCCGGCGCCTACTTCGCGAAAAGCTGCGAAGGATCGCGGAAGCTCTTGAATTCCAGTGCGTTGCCGCTGGGATCCTGGAAGAACATCGTGGCCTGCTCGCCCACCTGGCCGGCGAAGCGGATGCCCGGCTCGATGCCGAACTTCACGCCGGCGGCGCGCAGGCGGTCCACGAGGTCATGCCACTGCTGCCATTCCAGCACCACGCCGAAGTGCGGCACCGGCACATGCTTGCCGTCCACCACGTTGTGGACGGCGCGGCGGCTGCGCACGTCCGGGTCGAGGTGCGCCACGAGCTGGTGGCCGAAGAAGTCGAAGTCCACCCACTCGGGTGAACTCCTGCCTTCGGGGCAGCCGAGCAGGCCGCCGTAGAAGGCGCGCGCCTCGGCCAGGTCGGCCACCGGCACGGCCAGGTGGAAGGGCTGCAGCGACATGGGGCTCCTTTGCGGGTGGGGGCTGTCAGGCCTCGGGCTTCACGAACTTCAGCGTGAAGCGGTCGGACTCGCCGATGGCCTGGTACTTGGCGCGGTCGGTGTCTCCCAGCGCGAAGCTGGGCGGCAGCGTCCACACGCCGCGCGGATGGTCCTTGGTGTCGCGCGGATTGTTGTTGATGTCCGAGCGCGCCTCGAGCCTGAAGCCGGCGGCCTCGACCTTGCGGATCAGCCACTCCTCGCCCACGTAGGCCTGGCCCGGCTGCGCCGGCTCGAATCCGGGATCCGCGTGGCGGTGCTCGACCACGCCGAACACGCCGCCGGGCCTGAGCGCACGGAACACGGCGGCGTAGACCTCCTCGTCCATGTCGGCCCAGGTCCAGTTGTGCACGTTGCGGAACGACACGACCAGATCGGCGCTGCCCTCGGGCGCGATGTCCGTCTTGCCCTTGGCCAGCACCGAGCGCCGCACCTTCGAATACAGCTCGGGGTTGGCGCTGGTGAGCGCGTCGAAGCTCTCGTTGTAGCGCAGCTCCTCGGGGCTCGCGGTCTCCGGGTCCATGATGGCGGCATAGTAGGTGCCGCGCTCGCGCAGGTAGGGCGCGAGGATCTCGGTGTACCAGCCGCCGAAAGGCCACAGCTCCACCACCGTCATGTCGGGGCGGATGCCGAAGAAGGTCAGCGTCTCGACCGGATGGCGATACACGTCGCGCGCCCGGTTGGCCTCGGAGCGGTGCGCGCCCGCCACCACCTCCGCCAGTCCCTCGCCGGGCGCGACCGCCTGCGCCGCGGACGCGGCATCGCCGCCCTGCTTCGAGCAGGCCGCCAGCGCCAGCAGGGCACCGGCGAACGCGGCCACGCACCGGGCAGACCGAAACTTCCCCACCTGTGGTTCCATGATTCTTCTCCACTTTCGCCCGCGCCCGCGGGACGCGGCACCGGGGGTGGAAGTCTAGCTTCAATCGCCGGCAGGCGGTCCCCCGGCGAAGGTGAATTGGAAGCCCTCGCTGTGCAGCACCGAATCCCGCCGCCACGTGACGCGCGTGCGCGTGACCGCCAGGTGCCAGGACTGCTCGGACTGCGGCCCGGAGGTGAAGGCCTGCGGCGACAGCACCGCGGTGCACTGGCCGCCCTTCGGGTCACGCACCGAGCGGTAGCGGATCATCGCGATGCCTGCCTCGCGCGCCTGCGCGCCCAGGCGCTGGCAAGGCAAGTAGTCGTCGGGCGCCGTCCACAGTGCAGCCTGGGCATCGAATGGCGGCGCGCGCAGGTCGATGGTCCTGCCGGCCACGCGGCAGGCGAACAGCGTGTGCGGCACCGGCGCGAGGGACGCGAGCGCCGGGCTGTCCATCAGGAAGCGCCAGCGCCAGTACCCCAGCTCGGCGCAGGCCGTGCGCACCTCGGCCGCGCCGTAGAACACCCCGGGATCGGTGGGCGAGCGGAAGCGCGAGCCGCCCGGGAACCGCGGCGGATAACGGAACGGCGTGGCCAGCAGGTAGTGGAGCCTTGCGGCCGCCTGCGGCACCGGCGGCTTGCTGCCTTCGAGCAGCCGCTCCAGCTGCGCCTGCTCCTCCAGCGAATCGACCAGCCGCATGGTGGCGGCGCGGTGCTGCGCCTCCACCGCGCGCCACAGCCGGCCGGCCGCGCGGCGCGCCTCAGATGCGAGAGCGGCTGGCGTCCAGGTACTGGAGGACACGCACCAGGCCCTCGGCGCCGCCGATCAGGTCCACCGGCCGCGCCGCCAGCGCCAGGTTTTCGCTGCGCAGCCAGGTGCGGGCGTCGGCGTCATTGCCGACCAGCGCCGCCAGCGAGCGGTACAGCCGCACGAACAGCAGCGCGAATTCCCATTCGCGCCGGCGCGAGGGTGCCAGCCGGTAGGTGCCCGCGAACAGCCGCGAGGCGGTGGCGCTGCTGACGCCCAGCACCTCGGCCACCGCGGCCTGGCTGAGCCCCAGCAGCCCGGCGGCCCGCACCACGGCCTTGCTCAGCGTGACGGAGGGATCGGGCTCCTGGCCCGGCAATGTGGATGCGCCCATGCGGCCTCCTTTCTGAAGAAAGGATACCGCCATTTTGGTTCTCCTGCAATTTCCGGGACGGACGCCCCACGCACCCCGGCGATGGAGTCAGCGGCGCGGACGCGGCGGGGGATGCCCAGCCGCGGTCAGCACCCCCGCGGCCATGAGCTGCAGGCCCCTGAGGCTGACCTGCGTCAGCGCCGTGCTGGCCGGGTTGCGTGCCGCCAGCAGCAGGTGGCGCCACACCTGCGGCTGGCGCTCCCAGCGCGGCCGCACCCAGCCGGGACGGTGCTGCGCCAGCCAGTTGAGGTCGGCCAGGCGCAGCTGGCCGATGCGCTCGGCGCAGGCCGCCGACATGCCCAGCACCACGCGCGCGAGCTGCCGCTCGGCCCGGGCGAAGTGCCAGCCCAGCATCAGCACCTGGCGGATGAAATCATCCACGCCCTCGCCGACGAACACCGGCTCGGCGAACTGCATGGGCAGGTCGTGCACCATGCGCTGCTCCAGGCAGCGCCAGCGCGGCAGGTCGTCGAAACCCGCGTCCACCAGCAGCCACGGCGAGGCCGACAGCCGCTGGCGCGCCGCCGCCGGCAGCTCGCGCCAGAACGCGCCCTGCCCCGCGAACAGCGCCGGGCACAGCCGCTCGTCCCTGGCGGCCATGTCGGCCAGCAGGTCGATGCACTGCAGGTTGATGTCCGCAACCGCATCGAGGGAGCCGTCGGCGAGCCAGTTGCCCGCCTGCCAGGGCCGTCCCGAGCCTGACACCTGAATTGCCATCGTCCGCGTCCGCCTGCGCAAAAAAGCCTGAAAAATCCCTGTTGCGGCCAGATATTCCCGTGGAGGGGCTGTTGTTGGAATCCTTAAAATTGGGAAAAATTTCCCAATTTCATTTTTCCAGCATTTTAAGCACCAGAACCGGCAGGCAGGGAAGGCCCCGATGAGAATCCACGAGTCCCGCTACAACCGCGACCGGCAGCGCTACGACCTCGCGCTGCGCTTCATCCAGCACGAGGCGCGCACGCGCACCATCCGCACGTGGACCGGGTTGACCGACGACCGCATCAGGAAGCTCTACCGCGCCTGCGCCTTCGACGGCGGTCCGCCGCCGGTGCGCCACCGCGGCAAGTCGCCGCAGCAGACCGGCTACTTCGTACGCACGCCCGAGATGCGGCAGGAGACCGCCGTGCTGGCCAGCGTGCTCTACCTGCTCGGCGTGGTGCCGCTCTCGCACGTGGCCGACGCCACCCGCCTGCTGCCCGGCATGCAACGCGGCGAGGCGCTGTGCGCCGCCTTCGAGACCTACCGCCGCCTCGTGCCCGACTCGCGCATCAGCTTCGAGCACGCCGTGTTCCTGGTG
>QGUX01000225.1 GCA_003242275.1 Pseudomonadota bacterium
GGCCGCTGGCGCGCGTGGAACCGCTGCTGGCCACGCTGGTGGCGCTGGACCGAATCGTCAAGTCCGACCGTTACGAGGAAGAGAAACCGTCATGAGCCGCATCGTCGATGTCATCGGGCGCGAAGTGATCGATTCGCGCGGCAATCCCACCGTCGAAGCCGACGTGGTGCTGGATTCGGGCGCCGTCGGCCGCGCCGCCGTGCCCTCGGGCGCCTCCACCGGCACCCGCGAGGCTGTCGAGCTGCGCGACGGCGACAAGGCGCGCTACCTGGGCAAGGGCGTGCTGAAGGCCGTGGCCAACGTCAATGGCGTGCTGAAGTCGGCGGTCAAGGGCATGGACCCGCGCGAGCAGGGCGCCATCGACCGCAAGATGATCGAGCTCGACGGCACCGACAACAAGGGACGGCTGGGCGCCAATGCGCTGCTGGCCGTGTCGCTGGCCACCGCCAAGGCCGCGGCAGCCGACGCGAAGCAGTCGCTGTTCCGCTACCTGGCCACGCTGGACCCGAAACCCGGCCGGGCGCCGGTGATGCCGGTGCCGATGATGAACATCATCAACGGCGGCGCGCATGCCGACAACTCGCTCGACGTGCAGGAGTTCATGATCCTGCCGGTGGGCGCGCCCTCGCTGTCGGAGGCGCTGCGCTACGGCGCGGAGATCTTCCACACGCTGAAGAAGATCCTGCACGGGAAGGGCCTGGCCACCTCGGTGGGCGACGAGGGCGGCTTCGCGCCCAGCCTGGGCTCCAACGAGGAAGCCATCGGCATCATCAGCCAGGCGGTGGAGCAGGCCGGCTACCGGCTCGGCAAGGACATCTACCTGGGCCTCGACGTGGCCAGCTCGGAGTTCTACAGGGACGGCAAGTACCACCTCGAGGGGGAGGGCAGGAGCTTCACCTCGGCCGGGTTCGCCGACTACCTGGCCGGGCTGGTGGCGCGCTATCCCATCATCACCATCGAGGACGGCATGGCCGAGGGCGACTGGGACGGCTGGAAGCTGCTCACCGACAAGCTGGGGAAGAAGGTGCAGCTCGTCGGCGATGACCTGTTCGTCACCAACACCAGGATCCTGAAGGAGGGCATCGAGAAGAAGATCGCCAACTCCATCCTGATCAAGGTGAACCAGATCGGCACGCTGACCGAGACGCTGGAAGCCATCGGCATGGCCGAGCAGGCGGGCTACACCTCGGTGGTGTCGCACCGCTCGGGCGAGACCGAGGACGCCACCATCGCCGACATTTCCGTGGCCGCCGCGTCCACGCAGATCAAGACAGGTTCCATGTCGCGTTCCGACCGCATCGCCAAGTACAACCAGCTGCTGCGCATCGAGGCGGAACTGGGTGGTGCGGCCCGCTATGCGGGTCGGGAGGCATTCCCTTTCCCGCTGTAGCGCGATAACCTCCCGCGCTCATGAGGTGGTTCATCGCCGCACTGGCCGTCGTGGCGCTGCTGTTGCAGTACCGCATCTGGGGATCGCCCGACGGCATGCGCGAGGTGCTGCGCCTGCAGGCCGCCGTCGAGGCGCAGCGCGAGGAGAACCGCCGCCTGGAGGCGCGCAACCGCCAGCTGGCCGCGGAAGTGCGCGACCTGAAGCAGGGCTTCGCCGCCGTGGAGGAGCGGGCCCGCTCGGAACTGGGCCTGATCGGCCCGAACGAGACCTATTTCCAGGTCGTGCCCCGCGAAGAGCCGGTCCGGCAGGAAGACATGCCGGAGGATCCGGTGGGCACCGAGCCGGCTCCCACCGCGCTCGCGGCCGCGCACTGATTTCCCGTGCAGTACTGGCTCGTCATGCCGGCCGCGGGCAGCGGGCGTCGCTTCGGCGGCGGGCGGCCCAAGCAGTACATGCCGCTGGGCGGGTCCAGCGTGATCGAGCGGGCGCTCTCGCCCTTCCTGGCCGATGACCGCTGTCGCGGCGTGGCCGTGGCGCTGGACGCACGGGACACGGTGTTCGACACCCTGCCCGTGTCGCGCCATCCGCGGGTCACGCGCGTCACCGGCGGCGCACGGCGCTGCGATTCCGTGCGCCTTGCGCTGGCGTCGCTGCCGGTGGGTGATGCGGACTGGGTGCTGGTGCACGACGCCGCGCGACCCTGCGTGACGCGGGCCGACGTCGACCGCCTGCTCGCGGAGCTGGCCCATGACGAGGCCGGGGGCCTCCTGGCCACGCCGCTGGCCGACACGCTCAAGCGCGCCGACGCGGAAGGCCGGGTCGCGGACACACCCGCACGCACGGGGCTGTGGCGCGCGCTGACCCCGCAGATGTTCCGTGCCGGCGTGCTGAAGGCCGCCCTGGCGGCGGCCGAGGCCGCCGGCCGCGAACCCACCGACGAGGCACAGGCGGTGGAATGGCTGGGCGGCAGGCCCCGGCTGGTGGCCGGCCATCCCGGCAACATCAAGATCACCACCGCTGCGGACCTGTCCGCCGCCGCGGCCCTGATCGATGGAGGAGCGCGCATGAACCTGCGCATCGGCAGCGGATTCGACGTGCATGCCTTCGGTCCCGGCGACCACGTGATGCTGGGCGGGGTACGCATTCCGTCGGACCGCGGCGTGCTGGCGCATTCCGACGGCGACGTGCTGCTGCACGCGCTCACCGACGCGCTGCTGGGTGCGGCCGGACTGGGCGACATCGGCCAGCACTTCCCGGACAGCGATCCGCGCTGGAAGGGCGCGGACAGCACCCGCTTCGTCCGCCATGCCATGGAACTGCTGGCTGCACATGGCTGGTCGGTGGTCAATGCCGACCTCACCCTGCTTTCCGAGGCTCCGCGCATCGCGGCCCATCGTGATGCCATCCGCGCCAGCGTGGCCGCGGCGCTGGGCGTGGAGGCCGCGGCGGTGAACCTGAAGGCCACCACCACCGAGAAGCTGGGCTTCCTCGGCCGCCGCGAGGGCCTTGCCGCACAGGCCGTGGTGCTGCTGCGCAGTACGTAGGCGCCACCCGACGGGATCGATCAGGATTATCCCGGATGCGGCCGCTTCGCCGCTGCCTACAATCGGAATCCTCGACGCAACGCGAGGGCATCACCATGCACCGGATCGCGCTGGCCGCCACCGCGGCCCTGCTGCTGATGGGCTGTGCAACCACGCCGGAGGAGGATCGGGGCGTGGAGATCACCGGGCCCGAGGCTTCGGTTCCCTTCGCCAACCAGCGTTCCACCATCCGCACCTGGCAGGCTGACGGCACGCGCGGCATCTGGGTGGAGGACCTGCACGGCAACTGGTACTACGGCCGCTTCCACGGCCCGTGCGTGGGCCTGCCCTTCGCCACTGCCGTGGGTTTCCGCACCGGGTCCACCGGGCAGCTGGACCGCTTCTCCAGCGTGGTGGTGCCGGGGGAGGGACGCTGCGCGCTGGCCAGCTTCGTGTCGACCACCGAGCCTCCCGACAACGGCAAGCGCCGCAACGGCGCGGAGGAGCCGGCGGAATAGGCCCGCTACCAGGGCAGCTCGCGGCCTTGGTAGTCGAAGAAGCGCCCGCTGTGCTCGCGCGCCAGGCCCAGGGCCAGCCGCCAGATGCCGCTGGCGGAGTCCATGGGTTCCACCGGCGCTTTGCCGCCGCCCATGCGGGTGCGCACCCAGCCCGGATGCACGACCACCGTGGTGAGCCAGGGATGATCGAGCGCCAGGCTGCGGTTGATCATGTTCAGTGCCACCTTCGACGCGCGGTAGGCGTAGTGGCCGCCCGAGCGGTTGTCGGCGATGGATCCCAACCTGCTGGTCAGGTGGATGACGCGCGGATTGGTGGACAGCTTCAGCCGCGGCAGCAGTGCGCTGGCCAGCTCGAAGGGCGCGATGGCATTGACGAGGAAGGATTCGATGAAATCCTCGCGCTGCGTACCCTCGGTCAGGATGCCCGCGCAGTTGACCAAGAGGTCGATGGCCACCCAGTCGCGGATGGCCGAGCCGATGGCCGCGGCCGCGGAAGGCTGGCGCAGGTCCACATCGACCAGCCGGCAGCGGCCCGGGTAGCTGGTCTGCAATGAAGCCAGTTCGGGGGAGGAGGAACTGCTGCGCGCCACGGCCAGCAGTTCGTGCCCCTGGCCCAGCACGATGCGTGCGAGCGCGAGGCCGATGCCGCGCGAGGTTCCCGTGACGACGACTTTCATCTCGATCTTCCCTGACAGGCGAAGCGCGAGCCGCCCCTCGCCATCCATGTCCGCCGGTTAACGAAACCGTGCGTGGCGGAGCCGGAGCCATCTCGCGTTGCACCCGGCGACTGCCGGGATCGTCAAGACCCGCGGCAATGCAGGTCCGTATCATGGCACAGGCCACGGGAGGTCTTCATGACGAATATCTGCACGATGCGGGCGGAAAGGACCGTGGGCGCGACGGGGCGCAGCCTCTGCCTGGCCCTGGTCGCGGCGCTGCTGTCCATCGGCCCGTCGGGTGCCGGGCAGGCTCCGGCCCAGGCGGGTGGAGCCGCGGGCACGGATCGTGAGGCGCAGCGCCAGCGCCTCGAGCGCGTGACGGCGGGATTGCGCCACGCCACCGCGGTGCGCGCGGCCAGGCGCGTGCAGGCGGCGCTGAACCACTATCGCGAGGCCGGCCTGTGGCAGGAGGCCGCGCGCCTGTTCACCCGTGACGCGGTGGCCGAAGTGGCCGGCCAGCGGCATGTGGGACCGGCCGCGATCGCGGCCTTCCTGCAGTCCCAGGCGCTGGGCGGCACCGGTCGCGGCCAACTGGGCTGGGGCGACCTCAACACGCACCTGGTGATGAGTCCGGTGATCACGCTCGATCCGGATGGCCGCACCGTGCGCGGCCGCTGGCACGAGCTGTCGATGACCGGGCGCTTCGGCGAACGCGCCGACTGGGCCAACGGCATCCACGAGAACGAGTACGTGGAGGAGGGCGGCGTGTGGAAGATCCGTCGCATCACCTACCATCCCTCGTTCGCCGGCCCGTACTCGCCCGGCTGGCGCAACGCCGACCGCAGCGACACGGTGAAGATCGCGCCCTTCCACTACACCCCCGACCGCGCCGGCACGCCCGTTCCGCTCACGCCGGTGGTCACCGCGGCCGACCGCGCGCCCGCGGATGATGCCGGCCGCCTGCGCCGCGCGGGCGAGGTGCTGGCGCGGCTCACCTGCCTGCGCTGGCAGTCCGAGGTGCGCAGCCTGCAGAACGCCTATGGCTACTACGTGGACCGCCGCATGTGGGACGACGTGGCCGACCTGTTCGCGCCCGACGGCACCTTCGAGCCCGGCCAGCGCGGCGTGTACCGCGGCCGCGCCAGCATCCGCCGCGCGCTGGAGCAGTTCGGCCCGAAGGACCTCGCGCCCGGCGTGGTCAACGAGCACACCCAGCTGCAGCCGGTGATCACGATGGCGGCGGACTGCCAGAGCGCGCAGGCGCGCGTCACCGAGCTGGTGATGGCCGGGCAGAACGGCGGGAAGGCGTACTGGGGCATCAACATCCACGAGAACCGCTACCGCCGCATCGACGGCCGCTGGCAGCTCCAGTCCGTGCGCGCCGCGCGCCGCATGCGCACCGACTACGAGCTGGGATGGGCGAGGAGCGCGCTGCCGGCCACGCCCGCGCCGGCGGGGTTCGAGCCGGATGCGTCGCCGACCGCGGGCCACGAGGCATATCCGGCCTTCCAGCTGCCGCCGCTGCACTTTGCCAATCCGGCGGAGGGCGGCACGCCCTTCGGGGACCGGGGCCCGCCCCCCGGGAAGTGCTGGAGGCGCGCCCCGCCCGCCCCGG
>QGUX01000226.1 GCA_003242275.1 Pseudomonadota bacterium
CGTCGCCGGTCTCGCAGATCGGGCCCACCACGTCGTACTGCCCCACGCTGGCCTCGCCGAGGCGCGAGAGGTTCACGATCTCGTGGAAGGCGCCGTACAGCGCGGGGCGGATCAGCGCGTTCATGCCCGTGGCCACGCCCACGTAGCCGTGGGCGCCCTTCTGCTTCAGCTGCGTGACGCGCGCCAGCAGCACGCCGGCTTCGGCCACGAGGTAGCGGCCCGGCTCGATCCACAGCGAGATGCCCGGGTTGGCCAGCTTGAACTGCGACAGCGCCTCATCCAGCGCCTTGAGGTTGATGCGGTTGCGGTGGTTGGCATCGGGCACGGCAAAGCCGCCGCCGATGTTCAGCGTGGTCACCGTGCCCAGCTCCTTCGCGGCCTCGGCCAGCAGCTCCGCGGTCTCGGTCCAGTTGCGGATGTCGGTGATGCCGCTGCCGGTGTGCGCATGCAGGCCGGACACGGTGGCGCCGGCGGCCCTGGCCAGCTCGCGCAGCTCGCCGATCTCCTCCAGCGGTACGCCGAACTTGGCGTACGGACCCGCGGTGCGCACGTGGTGATGGTGGCCGCGGCCCGTGCCCGGATCGATGCGGACCAGCACCCGCCTGCCGCGGAAGAGCTCCGGCCAGGCCCTGAGGCAGTGCAGGTTGTCGATGGTGACGTTGACGCCCTTCTCCAGCGCGAACTCGTACTCGCTGCGCGGCGCGAAGTTGGGCGTGAACAGGATCTCCTCGGGCCTGAGCTTCGGCAGCACCGAGAGCGCATGCTCGATCTCGGCGCGCGACACGCACTCGATCTTCACGCCGGCCTCGTGCAGCGCGGCCAGCAGCGCCGGGTGCCAGTTGGCCTTGGTGGCGAAGTGCACACGGTCGACGGACTTCATCGCCAGCAGCTCGCGCGCGCGGGCGCGCACCGTGGCCAGGTCGTAGGCGTAGGCCGCATCGCGCGGGCCGAAGGCCTCGAGGAGCTGCGCGGCGCGCTGCTGCCACCAAACCGGCTCCTCCGGCGGCAGGTTGTCGGGCTGGCGGAACAGTTCCTCCCAGGTGGGCCCCAGCACCTTCTCGCCCGGCTCGGGCTGGATCAGGTGCGCGTGCAACTGCTCCACCAGCCGGTCGGCCTGCTTCTCCTCCACCACGAAGGTGAAGTTCAGGTCGTTGGCCGCCTGGCTGACGAGATAGATGCGCTGGTCGGCGAAGAACGAGAACGCCTCGCCCAGCTCGTGCAGGATGGCGCGGATGTTGCGGCCGACCAGGCTCACGGAGGCGCAGGGGCCGATCAGCTCGGCGCGGCACAGCTGCGACAGCGCCGCGATCAGCTCCTCCAGCACCTTGCCGTCGAGCGTGTTGGCCTGCGGGTCGAGCGATACGGTGACATTGGTCTCGGAGGTGGACACCAGGTCCACCGACAGCCCGTGGGCCTTGAAGATCCGGAAGGCGTCGGCCAGGAAGCCCACCTCGTGCCACATGCCGGGGCTTTCCATCGACACCAGCGTGATGCCCTTCTTCACGCACACGGCCTTGACCTTGGCCGAGGTGTCGGCCGGCGAGGCGGTGATGTGCGTGCCTTCCATGTCCGGCGCCTGGGTGGCGTACACGTACAGCGGGATGCGGTGCACGCGCGCCGGCAGCACGCAGCGCGGATGCAGCACCTTGGCGCCGCTGCTGGCGATCTCCTGCGCCTCGTCGTAGTGCAGTTCCTTCAGCAGCCGCGCGGTGGGCGTGGAGCGCGGATTGGCGCTGAACATGCCCGGCACGTCGGTCCAGATCTCCAGCCGCTCGGCCGACAGCCTGGCGGCGAGGTATGCGGCCGAGGTGTCCGAACCGCCGCGCCCGAGCACCACCGTGTCGCCGCGCGCGTCGCTGGCGATGAAGCCCTGCGTGATCACTACGCGCGCCAGGCCCGCGAGCTTCCCGGCCAGCGCGGCATCCGGCGAGAAGTCGCAGGTGGCCGACAGATACCTGCCCGCGGCCGAGGCGAAGGCGCGGTCCACGGCCTTCAGTCCCTCGCGCGCATCCCACCAGCGCACGTCCATGCCCAGCTTGGCCAGGTAGCGCGAGCCGATCTCGGTGGACATCAGCTCGCCGGTGGACAGCACCATGGCGCGCGTGCGCGGCGTGAGCTCCTGCGTCAGGTGGATGCCCTGCGCTATGGCCTTCAGTTCGTCGAAGTAACCCTTGAGCTGCGCGCTGATCCCGATGCCCAGCTCGGTGCACAGCTGCTCGTGGCGCGACACGATGGCCGACAGCACCTCCTCGTGCTCGCCGGCCAGCGCGGTGGACAGCAGCTTCTCCAGGCGGTCGGTGATGCCGCTGACCGCCGAGTGCACGACCAGCACGTTTGCACCGTCCGCACCGCGCTTCTTCGCGATGGCCGCGATGTTGTTCCAGTTGGGCAGGTTCGAAACGCTCGTGCCGCCAAACTTCAGCACGATCCAGCGCGGTTGCCGCGTCGTCATGGCTTCTCCAGCCCCGCGCCGGGATCAGTGGAACGGGGCGAGTCGGTCAGGTCTCGTAGTCGTCGTAGTCGGCCAGGTCGCGCTGCAGCTTGCGCTCGGCAAGCACTTCCTCGAGCTTGCTCCACGCCGCCTTGCCGCCCTTCCTGGTCTTGTCGCGCGTGCGCTTCTCCACCCGGTCCAGCAGGCGCTCATAGTCGCTGGCGTCTTCCTGCTCGGTCAGGAACTCGTCGTCGATATCGAATCGGTCGGAGTCGCGTTCGGACATCTTGGGAATGCGCTATTTGTTCGCTAAATCAGCAGGTTATGCCCAAAACCGCAGGGCCGTGGGCAGCGAACTATAGCGGATTCCGCCGGCCGTTCAACTGGCCGGCGGAAGTTCAGGTCGGTCAGCGGCTGGCGGTGATGTCCAGCGGTTCCATGGCCGCCAGGCCCACCACCGTGGGCATGCCGCGGGCGGCGGTGAGCTCCTCGCGGGCCTTGTCCCAGTGGATGGCCACCAGGGCCTCCCCCAGCGCCTCCTCCAGCAGCCCCTCGAATACTGTCAAGTCGGGCTCGAAGCTCTGCCCCTGGGCATCCACCGGGGGGTGGGCCTCCAGCAGCAGCTCCCCGTCCACGAACGCCACCTTGACCGGCACGTTGATCAGGTGGACCGGGGTGCCCACCTTGACCATCGGGAACAGCTCGGCGATGTCCTCGGGGTACATGCGGATGCAGCCGTGGGTGACCGCCATGCCCACCGCGATGGGGTTGTTGGTGCCGTGGATCAGGTAGGCCCCGCCCGGCAGTCCCAGGCGCATGGCATGGGCGCCGAGCGGGTTGTCCGGGCCGGGCGGCACCACCGCCGGCAGGGGCGGCTCGCCATTGGCCCTGCGCTCGGCATGCACCGAGGCCGGCGGCACCCAGCTCGGGTTCACGCGCTTGTCGGTGATGCGCGTGGTGCCCAGCGGCGTGCGCCAGTCCATCTTGCCGATGCTGATGGGCCAGGTGTAGACGCGCCGCGGCCCGCCCTTCTTCGCGGGCGGATAGTAGTAAAGCCGGTGCTCGGGCAGGTTGACGACGATGCCCTCGCGCGGCCCCGGCGGCAGGATGCGCTGGCCGGGGATCACCACGGTCTTGCCGTCGCCGGGCAGCCAAGGATCGATGCCCGGGTTCACCCGCAACATCTCCTCGGAGCCGAGGCTGAAGCGCCGCGCGATCTCGTAGAGCGTGTCTTCGTAGAAGGTGACTACGCGCTCCTCGCGGCCGAGCAGCGTGGCCCCCTCCTCGGGAAGTTCGTAGACCGTGGCCCCGGCCGTGCCCACGAGCAGGCCGGCCAGCCACGCAAGCCGTTTCGTCACCTCACGGCGAGGGCACGGGCCCGGAATTGTCGAGGATCTGCTTCCAGGTGACTTCCTGGCCATTGCGGCGACCTTTCTCAACCAGCTTGAGACCATTGGCGTCGATCGTCAGCGTATAGGGCTTCTCGTCGATGACGATCTCGCGCTTCAGGGGACGTTCAAGCTTTGTTGTCATGGTTGGGGCCTCATACAACGGGTTCGGTGGCCCGGAAGGGTATCACAGCCCCTCCCGGGGCAGTACGCACTGGCTGGCGGGGAGGAATCGCCATAGACTGCCCCGCCAATGAAAAGCGCCAACCCACCCACGGCCGGCACGGGCAGGGAACCCGTCTCGGCGCGCATCCGCCGCCGCCTGCAGAATGTAGGACGGCGCTTTCACGCCAACGACCATATCGCCGACCTCATCGAGGACGGCGAGCTGGAGGAGCTGATCGACGAGGTGGCCGAGCGCATGCAGGCCGTGCTCGAGTCGCTGGTCATTGACACCGACAGCGACCACAACACCCAGGGCACGGCGCGCCGCATCGCCAGGATGTACATCACCGAGGTGTTCCGCGGCCGCTACTTCCCGCAGCCCCCGGTCACCGAGTTCCCCAACGCCGAGCGGCTCAACGAGCTGCTGATCGTCGGGCCGGTCAGCGTGCGCAGCGCCTGCAGCCACCACTTCTGCCCCATCATCGGCCGCGTGTGGATCGGGCTGATGCCCAACGAGCGCTCGAACCTGATCGGGCTGTCGAAGTACGTGCGCCTGACCGACTGGATCATGACGCGTCCGCAGATCCAGGAGGAGGCCATCACCGGCCTGGCGGACCTCCTGATGTCGAAGACGCATCCGGACGGGCTGGCCGTGGTGATGGAAGCCGACCACTTCTGCATGCACTGGCGCGGCGTGAAGGACGCCGATGCGCGCATGACCACCAGCGTGATGCGCGGCGCATTCCTGAAGGATGCGTCGCTGCGCCGCGAGTTCCTGTCGCTGATCCGGCTGAAGAGCTGAAGTCGCGGGGCGGCGTTTCACCGGCCCGGCAAATCCCTGCGGAGAATGCACTGCGCCGCGCGGCACAGCCGGCGGCAGCAGATGCGCCTGCCGCCCCCGCTTCATCACGGCAGCGGGAATCCCACCGCGCGGTACGGTTTTTCCTCCGGCCCCTGCCCGGGCGGCGCGAACATGATGGCGAGCTGCCCTTCCAGCGCGTAGCCCATGCCGCCGGCGACGGCGACGGACACCGGGCCTTCCAGTCCATCCTTCACCGTGGTGACGGTGGCGTTGTCGCCGTCGATGACCACGTGCTGGATCTTGCCGGTGCCATCGGTGGTCAGCAGGCCATTGGAACCCCAGGCGCGCATGCCGTCCGGCCCCGTCACCGGCGAGGACAGCGTCAGCTCGGTGACCTTCGCGGCCTTGCCGTCCGCGGCGACGTCGATGGCGAACAGCTTGTTGGTGCGCAGTGTATTGACGATCACGCGGCCATTGACCACCGCGATGCCGTCGAGCACGTCGCCGGGTGCACCAAAGGCTCCCTGGGGACTCCACACTTCCAGGGCACTGCCCCCTTTCGGAAGGCGGAGGACCTGCATGCCCTGGGTGTCGGTGGCGTAGACGTCGCCGCCGGGTCCGACCGCGATGTCATTGCACATGCCCCCCTGCGGGAAGGCGTAGCTCGCCCGGGCGGCGCCGGTGTCCAGGTCGAAGGCATGCAGGGCGCTCGGTCCGGGCGGACTGGCGCCCGGTGCGCCGCCCCCCAGCTCGTTGCTGCAGGCCCACAGCGTGCCCTTGGTTCATTGGGGGACCAGGCCGAGAATATCCCCCGGCCCCTAAGCCCAGTCTGGGGTGTCGACCAAACAGAGGGCGCAGATCAAGGGGGGACCGACCCACGTGAAACAA
>QGUX01000401.1 GCA_003242275.1 Pseudomonadota bacterium
GCGAAGAAGGAACTGCTGCCGCTCAACGAGAAGACCTTCCCGGACTGCTACCTGGCGCGCTCCCATCCCTCCGACGTAGCGCGCGTGGAGCACCTGACCTTCATCTGCACCAGCAACAAGGACGACGCCGGCCCGAACAACAACTGGATGGCGCCCGACGAGGCCCACCAGAAGATGGACTCGCTGTTCAAGGGCTGCATGAAGGGCCGCACCCTGTACGTGGTGCCCTACTGCATGGGCCCCATCGACTCGCCCTACTCCCGCTGCGGCGTGGAGATCACCGACAGCGCCTATGTGGTGCTGAACATGGCCATCATGACCCGCTCGGGCCGCGCGGCCCTGGAGCGCATCGCCGCCGAGGGCGGCAAGTTCGTCAAGGGCCTGCACTCCATCGGCGAGCTGGACCCGAACCGCCGCTTCATCATGCACTTCCCCGAGGAGCTGTCGATCCAGTCGTACGGCTCGGGCTACGGCGGCAACGCGCTGCTGGGCAAGAAGTGCCACGCGCTGCGCATCGCCAGCTACCAGGCCCGCACCGAGGGTTGGCTGGCCGAGCACATGCTGATCGTGGGCCTGACCAACCCGCAGGGCGAGACGCACTACATCGCGGCCGCCTTCCCCAGCGCCTGCGGCAAGACCAACCTCGCCATGCTGATCCCGCCGGGCTCGATGCCGGGCTGGAAGGTCACCACGGTGGGCGATGACATCTGCTGGATGCACCCGGGACCGGACGGCCGCCTGTGGGCCATCAACCCCGAGTCGGGCTACTTCGGCGTGGCGCCGGGCACCAGCCCCAAGACCAACAAGAACGCCTTCGAAACCATCCGCAAGGACACGCTGTTCACCAACGTGGCCCTCACCAAGGACAATGAGCCGTGGTGGGAAGGCATGGGCTCGGGCGAGCCGGTGATCGACTGGCAGGGGCGCCCCTACGATCCGGCCAACGGACCGGCCGCGCACCCGAACTCGCGCTTCACCGTCAGCGCGCGCCACAACCCGGCCTACGACAAGGAGGCCGACAGCCCGAAGGGCGTGCCGATCTCGGCCATCCTGTTCGGCGGCCGCCGCCGCGACGTGGCGCCGCTGATCTACCAGGCCCGCAACTGGCGCCATGGCGTGCTGGTCGGCGCCGGCGTGGCCTCCGAGACCACCGCCGCGGCCACCGGTGCGGTGGGCGTGGTGCGCCGTGACTCGATGGCGATGAAGCCGTTCTGCGGCTACAACTTCGGCGATTACTTCCAGCACTGGCTGAACATCGGCTCGAAGCTCACCAACCCGCCGGCCATCTTCCACGTCAACTGGTTCCGCCAGGGCGCGGACGGCAAGTTCCTGTGGCCGGGCTTCGGCGACAACCTGCGTCCCATCGCCTGGGCGCTGGAGCGCGTGGCCGGCCGCGCCGAGGCGCAGGAGACCGCCATCGGTTACCTGCCGCGTCCCTCCGACATCAACACCCAGGGCCTGGACATCGCGCCGGGCGCGCTGGAGGAGCTGCTGTCGGTGAAGGCCGATGCCTGGAAGAAGGAAGTGGCGGACATCCGCAACTACCTCGGCGAGTTCGGCGCCCGCACGCCCAAGGCGCTGCTGGACGAGCTGGACGAGGTGGAGAAGCG
>QGUX01000402.1 GCA_003242275.1 Pseudomonadota bacterium
CCTACGTCCCGAACGTAGTGCTCTACCAGGCTGAGCTACACCCCGACGGTGTGGGCGCGGGAGTTTAAGCGACCGGCGGCGGACTGTCACGGCCCCGATGCCATCTGGCGGCGGGCCGGGCGACGCGGGCCCGGCACTACCGGTCGCGGCCGAGGGCTGCCTCCGCCAGCGCCGCCAGGGCATCGCGCCACCGCGAGGCCGGTACGGGCGCCAGCGCCCGCGCGGCAGCCCTCGACTCCTGCTGCGCGCGCTGCCGCGTGTACTCGATGCCGCCGGTGGCATCGATGCAGGCCACGATGCGGGCCAGGTCCGGCGCGTTGCCGTCCGGGCCATGGCCGGCATGGGTCACGGCGGCGCGGATCATCTCCCGCTCCCCGGGTCCCGCGTGGCGCAGCGCATGGATCAGCGGCAGCGTCATCTTGCCCTCGGCGAGGTCCTCGCCCAGGTTCTTGCCGCGGGTGGCCGGGTCGGAGCGGTAGTCGAGCACGTCGTCGATGAGCTGGAAGGCCGCGCCCAGGTGCCGGCCGTAGGCCGCCAGCGCCTGCTGGACCGCGGCATCGGCGCCGGCCAGCACGGCGGCGACCTCGGCGCCGGCCTCGAACAGCTTCGCGGTCTTGCGGTGGATCACCTCGAGGTAGCGCTCCTCGGTGGTCTCCGGGTCCTGCGCATTCATGAGCTGCAGCACCTCGCCCTCGGCGATCACGTTGGTGGCGTCGGCCATGATCTCCATGACCCTCTGCACGCCGATGGCGGCCATCATCTGGAAGGCGCGGGAATAGACGAAATCGCCCACCAGCACGCTGGCCTCGTTGCCGAACAGGGCGTTGGCGGTCTCGCGGCCGCGGCGCATGTCCGAATGGTCCACAACGTCGTCGTGCAGCAGCGTGGCGGTGTGGATGAACTCGATGAAACCGGCGGCCTCGACGTGGCGCTCACCCTCCGGCGGGGCGGCGGGGGAGGCGGCGCGGGCCGACAGCAGCACCACCAGGGGCCGCAGGCGCTTGCCGCCCCCGGCCACGATGTGCTCGGCCACCTGGCTGACCAGGGGAACGGTGCTGCCCAGCCGGGTGCGGATGACCCTGTCCACGGCAGCCATTTCAGCGGCCACCAGCCCCCTGATATCGTCCAGCGTCATCCGGCCTGTCCCACCCCTTCAAAGCAAGGGCGCAGATGGTAGCAGGCCGGCCGCGCAGGCCGGCGGCAAGTCACTGTTTGGGCGTGGAAAACCCGGCCAATTCCCGTTTGACCGGGGCACCCCCGGCCATTAGAATGCGCGGCCTTTCCGTTCGGAGCCTTATCCAGATGTACGCCGTGATCGCCACCGGTGGCAAGCAGTACCGGGTCGAAAAAGACAGCCTGCTCAAGGTCGAGAAGCTCGACGCCGAGCCCGGCTCGACCGTGTCCTTCGACAATGTCCTGCTGGTGGCCGACGGCAGCAACATCAAGGTGGGCAATCCCCTCGTCCAGGGCGCCAAGGTCAGCGCCACCGTGGAGCGCCACGGCAAGGGCGAGAAGAAGGTGATCATGAAGTTCCGCCGGCGCAAGCACTACAAGCGCCAGGGCAACCACCGCCAGCCGTACACGCTGGTGAAGATCACCGCCATCGCTT
>QGUX01000227.1 GCA_003242275.1 Pseudomonadota bacterium
CGCGTTGTCGATCACGATCTGGACCTGCGTGATCTTCCTGGGCCGCTGGATCGGCTTCACCGGGGGCTACGAAGTTCCCGTGCCCGAGGACCTCGACTTCGACTTCTCCGGCTTCTGAGCGCGCGCGCTCGTGCGGTGCGCGCCGGCGCCGGCGCCTTCCGGGACGGCGTGGCGTTCGCGCTCGAGCAGTTCGCGCTTGCGCTCCACCCCCCAGCGGTAGCCCGACAGCGAACCGTCGGTGCGCACCACGCGATGGCAGGGCACCACCAGCGCCAGCGGGTTGCTGGCGCAGGCGCGCGCCACCGCGCGGACCGCGGAGGGCGCGCCGATGCGGCGCGCGAGCTCGGCGTAGGAAACCGTTTCGCCCACCGGGATGCGCCGCAGCGCCTGCCACACACGCCGCTGGAATGCCGTGCCGCGGATGTCCAGGGGCAGGTCGAGCTTCCCGCCCGGTGACTCCACGAAGCCGACGATGCGCGCCACCCACTGCTCGAACTGCCGGTCGCCGCCCACCAGTTCGGCGGCCGGGAAGCGCCTCTGCAGCTCCCGCACCAGTGCGTCGGCGTCGTCATCCAGCGCGATGGCGCACACGCCGCGCGGCGAGGCGGCGACCAGCAGCGCACCGAGCGGGCACTGCGCCACCGCGAAGCGGATGACCTGGTTGGCGCCGCCGGCGCGATAGTTCCCTGGCGGCATGCCGAGCAGTTCGTCCGCGGAGGCATAGAAGGGGCTGGCCGAGCCGAAGCCGGCGGCAAGGATGGCGTCGGTGACGCGGCGGCCGCGCGCCAGCTCGCCCTGCAGGCGCTCGGCGCGCCGTGCCTGCGCCCAGGCCTTGGGCGTCAGCCCCGTCACCTGCCGGAACAGGCGATGGAAATGGAAGCGGCTGAGTCCGGCGGCGCTGGCCAGCGCGGCCAGGTCGGGCGGCTCCTCGCTGTTCTCGATGGTGCGGCAGGCCTCGGCCACGAGCCGCAGGTGGCGCGCGGAAACGCCGCCGTGGGCCCCCGGCATGGCGCGGGCGGAAGGAGTTCGCTCCCCGGACATCTGCATGGACGTTACCTCCGTTGCGCGCCGGTCGCCATCGCTGCGGACGGGACCGGCGAGCGTCCAGTCTGTGCCGCGCGGATGTGAATTGCTTCCTGTTTCTTGCGGACGGAATCGTGGGGTCGCGTGGCATGCCTCACGCTCCCGTCGCAGTCAAGGAGGAGATGCATCACAACGCCGCTGAATCGGCACCTGCATTTTCCAGCCGTGGCTATGATCGCCCATCGGACCCGGCAGCACGCGCGCCGGACGATCGACAACATCAGAAACAGGGAGAGTCCTATGGTCTCGGCAAGAGTGGCGGCAGTGGCCCTGGTGGCGCTGGCCGGAGCGGTTCCGGTGGCGGCGGGAGCCGCGGAAGGCGGACAGTGGCACGTGGGCGTTTCCGGCGGAACCCTGGGCATCAGCCCGGAAGTGGGTTACCGCTTCGGCAGCCACACCGGCCTGCGTGTGAACGGCGGCTTCCTCGACTACGACCGCAGCGAGGAGATCGACGACATCGACTACGACGGCACGCTGAAGCTCAATTCGGTGGGCCTGATGGCCGACTTCTATCCCTTCGGGGGCAGCTTCCGTCTGTCCGTCGGCGCGCGCAGCAACAGCAACAAGATCGACCTCGTCGCCACGCCGACCACCGACGTGGAGATCGGCGACGTCTCCTACTCGCCTGACCAGGTCGGCCAGCTGGCCGGCGGCGTGAAGTTCAGGAAGTTCACGCCGGCGCTGACGCTGGGCTGGGGCGGCAAGCTGGGCAAGGGCTTCACCATGGGCCTGGAGGCCGGCGTGCTGCTGCAGGGGTCGCCGAAGTTCTCGCTGGCCGCATCGGGCGGCCTGCTGGCCAATGACGACGAGTTCCTCGAGGAGCTGGAGAAGGAGCGCGCCCAGGCCGAGGAGGACGCCGAGGACTTCAAGCTCTGGCCGGTGATCCAGATCCACTTCGCCTGGCGTTTCTGAAGCGCCGGCGGACCGGCGCGGCCGCGCCGATTTGACCCCGCCCGCCGCCGGGGCGTTATCATGCACGACCCGGCGCGGGCCCTCACGATGCGGGCCCGCCTTCCCCGCAATCCACAGCGAGAGACGACCGTGAGCAACATCACCCTGCCACCGCTGCCCTTTGCCGAGAACGCCCTGGATCCCGTCATCAGCGCCAATACGCTGAGCTTCCATTACGGCAAGCACCACAAGGCCTACGTCGACAACCTGAACAAGCTGATCGCCGGCACGCCGCTGGAAGGCCAGCCGCTGGAGAAGATCATCCTGGAGTCGGCCGGCAAGGCGGACAAGCAGGGCGTGTTCAACAATGCCGCCCAGGTGTGGAACCACACCTTCTTCTGGAACTCGCTCAAGCCGAATGGTGGCGGCACCCCGCCGGCCGCGCTGGCGCAGCGCATCGAGCGCGACTTCGGCAGCGTGGACAACCTGAAGAAGGAGCTGCTGACCGCCGCCACCACGCAGTTCGGCAGCGGCTGGGCCTGGCTGGCCGAGGACAATGGCAAGCTGGTGGTGCTGAAGACGCCCAACGCCGAGCTGCCCATGACCCAGGGCAAGAAGGCGCTGCTGACCATCGACGTCTGGGAGCACGCCTACTATCTCGACTACCAGAACCGCCGGCCGGATTTCGTCACCGCGGTGCTGGACAAGCTGGTCAACTGGCAGTTCGCCGCCGACAACCTCGGCGTCTGAGGATTTCCCTGATTCGATGACGGCGTCCCGCGGACCGGGGCGCCGTCCTCTTGTCCGGATTTATTTGATTGATCATACTTTGCCGCATTACCTACTGCCTGGGCATTTATGTCCGCCGCCGCAGACTCCCTTTCCGGCATCCCACCTGAACCCTGCGAGTTCGAACTCGCCGATCCCCATGCCCGCACCGGGCGCCTGCTGAAGCTGGTCTACAGTTCGCTGCTCCGCAGCATCGACGCACGCATGCAGCCCCTGGAGCTCACCGCGCTGCAGTGGCAGCCGCTGTTCCTGCTCTGGCGCGGCCGGGCGGACACGGTGGCCGCGCTGGCCCGCGAGTGCGAGATGGACTGCGGCGCCATGACGCGCATGCTCGACCGCCTGGAGGCCAAGGGCCTGGTGCGCCGCCATCGCAGCGAGACCGACCGGCGCGTGGTGCACCTGTCCCTGACGGACAAGGGCCGGGAGTCGGCGGCGGCGCTTCCCCCCGTGCTGCGCGAGGAGCTGGCGCGGCACCTCAAGGACTTCACCGATCAGGAGACGGAACTGCTGATCAGCATGCTGCAGCGGATGCTGGACAACGGCACCCGCGGCTGAACCTTCCGAGGACCCCCATGACCAAGACTTTTCCCGTCCTTCCAGCCCTGAGCCTGGCCTTGCTGCTGGCGGCCTGTGGTGGCAATGCGCCACCACCCGCCGCAGGCGCCGCCCCCGAGGTCGGCGTGATCACGCTCTCGACGCGCGCCGTGGAGCTCACCACCGAGCTGCCCGGCCGGACGTCGGCCTTCCGCATCGCCGAGGTGCGCCCGCAGGTGGAAGGCATCATCAAGAAGCGCCTGTTCACCGAGGGTTCGCAGGTGGTGGCCGGCCAGCCGCTCTACCAGATCGACGACGCCACCTACCGCGCCGCCGTGCTGCGCGCCGAGGCCAGCCTCGCCAGCGCCGAGGCGCAGCTGAATGCCGCGCGCCTGCTGACCGAGCGCTACGGCCCGCTGCACGAGCGCGGCGTGGTGAGCAAGCAGGACTACGACAATGCCGTGGCGGCCAGCACCAGCGCCGAGGCGGCCGTGGCGGCGGCGAAGGCCGCGCTGGAGGCCGCGCGCATCGATCTCTCCTACACGCAGGTGCGCTCGCCCATCTCGGGGCGCATCGGCCGTTCGCTGGTGACCGAGGGGGCGCTGGTGACGCGCAACCAGGAGCAGCCACTGGCCACGGTGGCGCAGCTCGATCCCATCTACGTGGACGTCACGCAGTCTTCGGCCGAGCTGCTGCGGCTGCAGCGCGACTTCGCCGAGGGGCGCCTGCAGCGCGACGCCAACCAGAACGCGCGCGTGCTGCTGACGCTGGAGGACGGCGCGGCGTATCCACATGCCGGCTCGCTCAAGTTCGCCGAGGTGACGGTGGAGTCCAGCACCGGCTCGGTGCTGCTGCGCGCGCAGTTCCCCAATCCCGACGGCGTGCTGCTGCCCGGCATGTTCGTGCGCGCGCGGCTCTCGCGCGGCAGCGCCAGCGAGGCGCTGCTGGTGCCGCAGGCGGCCGTGCAGCGCAACGGCCGCGGCGAGCCCGTGGTGCTGGTGGTGGGCGAGGAGGACAAGGTCAGCGAGCGCGTGATCCAGCTCGGTCCCACGGTGGGCAGCGAATGGCTGGTCACCGGCGGACTGGCGGCCGGTGAGCGCATCATCGTCGAGGGCCTGCAGAAGGCGCGTGCCGGCATCACCGTGACCCCGGCACCCGTCGGCAACGCGGGCGGGAACTGATCCATGCTGCCACGCTTCTTCATCGACCGGCCCGTCTTCGCATGGGTGGTCGCCCTGGTGCTGATGCTGGCCGGCGGCATCGCGGTCTTCAACCTGCCCATCATGCAGTACCCGGCCATCGCGCCGCCGCAGGTGGCCATCAGCGCCACCTACCCGGGCGCCTCGGCGCAGACCGTGCAGGACACGGTGGTGCAGGTGATCGAGCAGCAGCTGAACGGCATCGACGGCCTGCAGTACATCACCTCGGAGGCCAGTGCCGACGGCACGGCCACCATCAACCTGACCTTCCGCCAGGGCACCAACCCGGACATCGCGCAGGTGCAGGTGCAGAACAAGCTGCAGGCGGCCACGCCGCTGCTGCCCGCCGAGGTGCAGCAGCAGGGCCTGAAGGTGGCCAAGTCGGTGCGCAACTTCCTCGTGGTGATCGGCTTCGTCTCCACCGACGACAGCCTGTCGAGCGAGGACCTGTCGAACTTCGCCGCCTCGAGCGTGCAGGACGAGATCGCGCGCACGCCGGGCGTGGGCGAGGTGGTGCTGTTCGGTGCCCAGTTCGCGATGCGCGTGTGGCTGGATCCGGCGCGCATGGCGGCCTACCGCGTCACCACCAACGATGTGATCGCCGCCATTCGCGCGCAGAACGCGCAGGTGGCGGCCGGCCAGCTCGGCGGCCTGCCCGCCGAGCCAGGCACCACGCTGACCGCCACGGTGGTGGGGCCCTCGCGGCTCACCGAGCCCGAGCAGTTCAGGAACATCCTGGTGCGCGTCAACGAGGACGGCTCGCGGCTGCGCCTGGGCGACGTGGCGACCGTGACGCTGGATGCCGAGAACTTCGTCCGCAACGTGCGCTACAACGGCCGGCCCGCCACGGCCATGGCGGTGCGCCTGGCCACCGGCGAGAACGCGCTCGACACCGTCAATGCCATCAACGACACGATCAACCGCCTGAAGCCCTTCTTCCCGCCGGGCGTGGAAGTCGTGTTCCCGGTGGACACCGCACCCTTCGTGCGCACCTCCATCCTCGAGGTGGCCAAGACGCTGGGCGAGGCCATCGTGCTGGTGTTCCTGGTGATGTTCCTGTTCCTGCAGAACTTCCGCGCCACGCTGATCCCGACGATCGCGGTGCCGGTGGTGCTGCTGGGCACCTTCGGCG
>QGUX01000228.1 GCA_003242275.1 Pseudomonadota bacterium
CCCCCGCAGGTTGCCCCCCCGCGCCCTCGGCCGCCGCCCCGCCCCCGCCCCCGGCCGCCCCCGCCGACACGGATGGTGATGGCGTGGTCGATGCCAGCGACCGCTGCCCGAATACCCCGCGCGGCGACACCGTGGACAGCACGGGTTGCAGCCTGACCATGCGGCTCGAGGTGCACTTCGATACCAACTCGGCCACGATCAAGCCCGAGTCGTATCCGGAGCTGGACCGCATGATCACGTTCCTGCTGCAGACGGTGCCGTCGGCCACGGGCGTGATCGAGGGCCACACCGACAGCTCGGGCTCGGACGAGTACAACCTGCGGTTGTCGCAGCGCCGTGCCGAGGCGGTGATGAAGTACCTGGTCGATGGCGGCGTCCCCGCGAGCCGCCTGCGGGCCCAGGGCTTCGGCGAGTCGCAGCCGGTGGCCGACAACAGCACGCCGGAGGGCCGCGCGCAGAACCGCCGCGTGGTGCTCAGAAGGGACAACTGACCCTCAGGGGGTGCGCGGGTGGACCTCGCATTGCGGTCCACCCGGTGGGATCCAGGCCCGGGAGGCACGCTTCCCGGGCCTTTTTTCCTGGCCCTGCGGGCGTGAGGACGATCCCGGTGCGGAGTGTCCCTCCGGTATGGACTGCCCGGATTGCTGCGCCGCCGCAAACGGCGCTGGGCGCCCGCCCAAGTGGAAATGGAATGCCGGCAGGTTTCTTCCTTTTGTCAGCCAGCTCCTACCCGGATTCGCGCCCCGGCCGACAGACCCCGGGGGGCCCGCAGCCGCAAATTCAGGGTTTGCAACCTGTGGAACTGTGTACGTTGCACGCGCAATTCCCTGTTTTCCGGTGCAAAGTTCCGATTAAGTCACATCAGTCCCCAGGGGTTCCCCATGAACCATCGCAAATCGACGCCTGTTTCCATCGCCGCGCTGGGCCTGCTGGCTGCGGCCGCGCCCGCGGCCATGGCCGCGGAAGACGCGACGGACGTGGAGCAGGACCAGGAGCTGGACGAGGTCATCGTCACCGGTTCGCGCATCGCGCGTGCCGCCGACGAGACGCCCAATCCCGTGCTCTCGATCACCCAGGAGGAACTTCGCTACACCGGCCTGGTGAACCTCAGCGAGACGCTGGCGCACTTCCCGGCGCTGGTGGCTTCCGGGACCCGCTTCGACTTCGCCGGCTCCAGCGCGCCCATCGGCCTGTCGGGCGTGAACCTGCTCGACCTGCGCAACCTCGGCACGGACCGCACGCTGGTGCTGGTCAATGGCCGGCGCCACATCGGCGGCGTGCCCGGCTCGGCGGCAGTGGACGTGAATACCCTGCCGGTGGACCTGATCCAGAGCGTGGACGTGCTCACCGGCGGCGTCTCGGCCATCTACGGCGCCGACGGCGTGTCGGGCGTGGTCAACTTCATCACCCGGCGCGACTTCGAGGGACTGGTGCTGCGCGGCCAGGGCAGCCTGTCGGGCAGGGGCGACGGCGGCCAGCGCTTCTTCTCGCTGACCAGCGGCGAGAACTTCGCCGACGGCCGCGGCAACGTGACGCTGTCCTATGAGTTCGCGGCCGACGACGCCGTGCACGCCACGGACCGTCCGCGCGCCGGCGACCCGATGCGCGCATGGGGGCTGGTACGCAATCCGGACGACCCGGACGACAACCCGGACCTCTACGACTACATTCCGCTGAACAACCTGCGGTACTTCAACAGCGCCCTGAACGGCGCCGTCGACACGGACTGGGACTTCCTGGCGGACTTCACCGGCACGGGCGAGCCCTACGACCACGGCGTCGTGCTCAACGACAGGGGCCTGACCTACGGCGGCTCGGGCACGCCGCAGGCCGGCTTTGGCGGCGACCTGCAGACGAAGATGCGCCGGCACGTGGCGAACATCTTCTCCAGCTACCAGCTCAACGACTCCGTGCGCCTGTTCGCCGAGGGCAAGTACGTGCACGGGCGCACCTGGAACAGCCACCAGCCCAGCTGGGATGACCCGGTGTACATCGCCATGGACAATCCCTTCATTCCCGACGTGATCCGCGATGCGGTGGAACCGGGCGTGGGTGGGGGGCTCGGCCTGCCCGACGGCGTGCTGGTGTTCCGCGACAACCTCGACCTGGGGCGGCGCCAGGAGGTCAACACGCGCCAGACGCTGCGCAGCGTGCTGGGCATCGATGGCCGGATCGGCGGTATCGGGCCGCGCTACGAGGTGTCCTACACCTTCGGCCAGAGCCGCTTCCGTTCGGTGAACCCGAACCACCGCGTGGACGAGCGCCACTACGCCGCCCTCGATGCGGTGGACGAGGGCGAGTACCTGACCGGCACGCCCAATGGCAACATTGTCTGCCGCATCGACCTCGAGCCGGAAGGCACACCCATCAACCTGGTCAACTGGGGCGAGGTGCCGCAGACCTTCACGCCCGGGCCGAACAGCGGCTGCGTGCCGGTCAATCCCTTCGGCTACGGCCAGGATCCCGCCGCGGTGGACTTCGTGGGCCTGGACGTCGCGACCCGCACGCGGATGACGCAGCATGTGGTCAGTGCGTGGCTTTCGGGTGATCTCAACCGCTATTTCACGCTGCCGGCCGGCGACGTGGAGTGGGCCGCGGGCCTGGAGTACCGCAAGGAGAAGAGCCGCAGCACGCCCGACCAGATGATCCAGGACGGGCTGATGTGGGGCATTCCGCAGATTGCGCCGGATTCCGGCCACTTCGACGTCGGCGAGGCCTTCGTCGAGGTCAGCGTGCCGGTGCTGCGCAATGCGCCGCTGGCCGATTCACTGGACGTCGGCGGCGCGCTGCGCGTCTCCGACTACTCCACCGTCGGCAAGACCACGACCTGGAAGCTGGACGCCCGCTGGGCGCCGGTGCGCGACATCGCCTTCCGCGCCACCTATTCGGAGGCCGTGCGCGCGCCGAACATCAGCGAGCTGTTCACGCCTGAGTCGGGCACCTTCGAGTTCATCGACGATCCCTGCGATGCCGCGTTCATCGGCCAGGGCAGCCAGTACCGCGCCGACAACTGCGCGCAGATGCTGGCCGACCTGGGCATCGATCCGGAGGACTTCAACCCCAGCGAGTACTCGACCAACCTGCCCGGCCGGCTCAAGGGCAACCCGGACCTCATGGAGGAGACCGCGAAGAGCTGGACGGTGGGCTTCGTGTACCGCCCGGTCGCGCTGCCGGACCTGAAGGTGACCTTCGACTGGTACGACGTGCGGCTGCGCAATGCCGTCTCCACGCCGACGGCGCAGCAGATGGCGGACCTGTGCTTCGACCAGCCGACGCTGGACAACACGTTCTGCGAAGGCATCACCCGCGACCCGACGACCGGCTACATCGACGACTTCCTGCTGTGGCCGCAGAACGTGTCGCGCTTCACCACGGCCGGTGCCGACCTGACGGTGAACTACTCGTTCTCGCCATGGCCGAACCTCGGGCGCTTCGAGTGGAAGCTGACCGGCGGCTACCTGGACGAGCTGACCTTCATCGCCACGCCGGGCGCCGAAGTCACGGACAACCGCGGCGACATGTGGGCGCCGAAGTACACGGCCGCCACCGACCTGACCTGGCGCCGCGCTTCCTGGGCGGTGAACTACGGCATCAACTACTTCAGCAGGACGCGCCGCTTCACCGAGGCCGAGAAGCGCGCCGACCCGGACATCGCGGACCCGAAGTATTTCTACTACTCGGCGAAGTGGGTGCACGACCTGCACGCGTCGTACACGATGCCGGACCATGACCTGGAGATGTACGTGGGCGTGAACAACCTGTTCAACCGCCAGCCGGACTTCCCGGGCGTCAACTATCCGGTCGGCTTCATGGGCCGCTACTTCTACGGCGGCGTGCGCTTCGCGCTGGGCCGCTGAGGCGACCCCGGCGCAAGGCGGCTGGTACAGGCAGCGTCCCCGCCCCGGCGGGGACGCCTTTTTTGTGGATGCGGTCTTCGCGGCCCGATGGTCCCACGGGCCCCCGCAGACGGGTCAGAGCATCGAGGCGACCTGGTCCACCTCGTCGGCGCTGCCCAGGATCACGCAGGTGCGCTGGTGGATGTCGGTGGGCTGCACGTCGAGGATGCGCTGGCCCGGCCCGGCCAGCGCCTTGCCGCCGGCCTGCTCCACAAGGAAGGCCATGGGATTGGCCTCGTACATCAGCCGGAGCTTGCCCTTCGGCGCCTTCTTCGTCGGCGGGTACATGAACACGCCGCCCTGGATCATGATCCGGTGCACATCCGCCACCATGGCGCCCACGTAGCGGCTGGAGTAACCGTTCTCCTGCGCCCAGTGCAGGTACTTCTGGTAGCCCTCGGGCAGGGTCAGGCGGTTGCCCTCGTTGAGCGAGTAGCACTTGTTCTTCGGCGGGATCCTCAGCCCCTCGGCCACGCGCACGAAGGCGCCGATGGCGGGGTCGAGCACGAACATGTCCACGCCATTGCCCAGGGTCAGCACCATCACCGTGGAGGAGCCGTAGAGCACGTAGCCCGCGACCACCTGGCGCACGCCCGGCTGCAGCAGCGAGTCCTCGATCTTCGGCGAGCGGCGGTCCTTGCGCAGGATGCTGAAGATGGTGCCCACGCCGCCGGCGATGTCGAGGTTGGAGGAGCCGTCCAGCGGATCGAACATCACGCAGTAGCGGGACTCGCCGTCATTGGCGTCGTTGAGGATCACCGCCTGCTCGTTCTCCTCGGAGGCCACCACGGCCACGCCGTGCCGGCCGGCGAGGTTGCGCATCAGGATCTCGTTGGCGATGACGTCCAGCTTCTGCTGGGTCTCGCCCTGCACGTTCTCGGCGCCGGCGCTGCCCAGCACGTCCTCGAGACGGGCGCGGCGCACCTGCGCGGCAATCATCTTGGCCGAGATCGAGATGGCCGACAGCACCCAGGACAGCGCGCCCGAGGCCTCCGGGAAGCGCGCCTGCTGCTGCAGGATGTGGGACTGCATCGTGACGATGGGTCGGGGGCCGGCCACGCCGGCCTGGATGGGTGTGGTCGCGTTCATGCGCCGATTATCGCCCGCAACAGCTATCCTTGCCCGCCATGTGGGACTTCGGGGAAACCGAGCTGTCGGCGCTGGCCCTGAGCCTGGCGGTGGCGCTGCGGGCAGTTGCCATAAACCTGCTGCCGGCAGTGATCATCGCCTGGCTGCTGACCCGCCGCCGCTTCCCCGGCCGCATGCTGCTCGACGCCTTCGTGCACCTGCCGCTGGTGCTGCCGCCGGTGGTGGTGGGCTACCTGCTGCTGATCCTGCTGGGCACGCGCGGTCCGCTGGGTGGCTGGCTGGACCGCACCTTCGATATCCAGCTCACCTTCTCCACCAATGGCGCCGCCGTGGCCACCGCGGTGATGTCCTTCCCGCTGATGGTGCGCGCCATGCGCATCTCGCTGGAGAACGTGGACCGGGGACTGGAGGAAGCCGCCCGGACGCTGGGCGCCTCGGCGTGGCGGCGCTTTGCCACCATCACGCTGCCGCTGATGCTGCCGGGCGTGCTGGCCGGGGCCGTCACCGCCTTCGCCGCCGGGCTGGGCGAATTCGGCGCCGTGATCACCTTCGTGTCGAACATCCCGGGTGAGACGCGCACGCTGCCGCTGGCGCTGTATACGGCGCTGCAG
>QGUX01000403.1 GCA_003242275.1 Pseudomonadota bacterium
CCATCGACCCGCGCTGGGAGGACCCGGAGGGCGTGCCCATCTCGGCCTTCATCTTCGGCGGCCGCCGCGCCAGCACCGTGCCGCTGGTGTACGAGGCCGCCAACTGGCGCGAGGGCGTGTACCTCGCGGCCACCATGGGCTCGGAGACCACCGCCGCGGCCATGGGCAAGCAGGGCGTGGTCCGGCGCGATCCCTTCGCCATGCTGCCGTTCTGCGGCTACCACGTGGGCGACTACTTCGCGCACTGGCTGGCCATGGGCGCGAAGCTCAGGGACAAGCCGCGCATCTTCAGCGTCAACTGGTTCCGCCGCGGCCCCAGCGGCGAGTTCCTGTGGCCGGGCTTCGGCGACAACATGCGCGTGCTGAAGTGGATCATCGACCGCGTGCGCGGCCGGGTGGGCGCGCGCGAGGCCGGGCTCGGCTTCGTGCCGCGCCACGAGGACATCGAATGGACCGGCTGGCAGGGTGCGCCGATGACGCCCGAGGCCTTCGAGGCGCTGGTGCGCTTCGACCGTGAGGCCTGGCAGGCGGAGATGGCCTCGCGGGCCGAATGGTTCAGGAGCCTCGCGCCGCGCTTGCCGCGGTCGCTGGCCCTCACGCACGAGGTACTGGCGGAAGGGTTCCGTTAAGTGCCCGAAGGCAGCTTACGTACGGCGGGACGGACCCTTGCGCGCGCCGCTGCCGGCGCGCGCCTCGGCCGCTTCCTGCCAGGCGTGTCCCAGCCGCGATTCGATGTACTCGCGGATCATCCGCCGCACCACCTGCGAAGGCGTGACATCCTCCGCCGCGCAGACCTCCTCGAAGACCTGCTTCTTGCGCGGATCGATCAGCAGCGTGAGGCGGGCGGTCCGTTCCTCGCCTGGCGCGACGGTGCGGCGTCGGGGCATCCTGTTACGATGTGCATTCAGTGGTCATGAAATGTTAATCGGTGGCTGTGCATGAACGCAACCCGCGCCGCTGGTCGAGAGTCCTTCCGTGACCTGTTCACGCCCAAGCTGGTCACGGTGCTGCGCGAGGGCTATGGCCGCAGGGAGTTCGCCGCCGACGCGATGTCGGCGCTGACCGTGGCCATCGTGGCGCTGCCGCTGTCGATGGCCATCGCCATCGCCTCGGGGGTGGAGCCGCAGCGCGGGCTGTACGCGGCCATCTTCGGCGGCTTCCTGGTCTCGGCGCTGGGCGGCAGCCGCCACCAGATCGGTGGTCCCGCGGGCGCCTTCATCGTGCTGGTGGCCGGCACGGTGGCAGTGCACGGGGTCACCGGGCTGATCCTGGCCACCATGCTGGCCGGCGTGATCATGGTGGCGGCGGGGTACCTCCGGCTCGGCACCTACATCCGCTACATCCCGTATCCGGTGACGGTGGGATTCACCACCGGCATCGCGGCCATCATCTTCGCCAGCCAGATCCGCGACCTGCTGGGCCTGAAGCTGGAGGCGGCCGAACCGGCGGCCTTCCTGCCCAAGCTGCTGGGGCTGGGCGAGGCCATCTTCTCGTTAACCCCGGCGGCCCTGCTGGTCTCCGCGCTGACGGGGGGAACCATCGCTGGCCCTTAAAAAAATCCCCGGGCCCACGAGACGGACTAAAATTCCGTT
>QGUX01000404.1 GCA_003242275.1 Pseudomonadota bacterium
CCGGGGGCCCGCGCGGGCGGGGGCTGCGACCGGGGTAAAAATCTTTGGAAAGTTGAGCCCCCAAAAATTGCGGCCCCGGCAAGGACGGGGAATAAGGGCGCCCACCGGAGGCCCCTTCCCCCCCAAAGCCTCCGGTGACTTTGACAAGGCCCCCGCGAACAAAGCGGGCAGCCACCCGCCGCAGGTTCCCCCTTCCCCCCTTTCTGCGGCGGGATTTTTTTTGCCCGGCGACGGCAGGGCCTCCATACTCCCGGTCCGCCGCATTCCAGCTGAACCATGGATTCACCCGCACGAACAAGTGATCCGGGAACCGGGACACCCCTGCCGGGGAGACCGGCCGGCCCGTTCGGCCAGTGGCTTTCCGGCATGCGCGCCGTGCTGCGCGGCCAGCGCGATGCGGTCGTGCCCTGCGACGGGTGCCAGGGCTGTTGCGTGTCCGGATACCACGTGCCGCTGCGCCCGCAGGACACGGTGGCGCTGGAGGAGGTCCCCGCGGTGAACCTGGTCCTGCCACGCGGCTGCGGCCTGGCGCGCATGCTGCCGCGGGCCGATGGCACCTGTCCCATGCTGGAGGAGGGGCGCTGCCGCATCTACGCGGACCGGCCCCGCACCTGCCGCGACTATGACTGCCGCATCTACGCCGCGACCGGCCTTGAGCCCGATGGCGATCGGCCGGTGATCCGGCAGCGGGTGCGCGAATGGACCTTCAGCCATGAAGGCGGGCGTGATGCCGCCGAGACGGCGGCCCTGCGGCGCGCGGCGGCCTTCATCCGCCGGCATGCGGCGCTGTTCCCGCCGGAGGTGCGGGCGCATTCGGCGGCGGCGGCGGCCGTGCTCGCGGTGAAGGTGTATCCGCTGTTCCTCGCGCAGGAAGGTGATGCCCGCCTGGGGCCTGCGTCCGGTACGGCTGCGGAGGAGCAGGTCGCGCGCGTGCTCGAGGCGGCGCGGGCCTTCGACTCGGCGAGCGCCTGAACCGGGCCCGTCCTGGATCCGGCCTGGAAAGACAAAGGGCCCCGAAGGGCCCTTTGTACATCACGTGAGGCTGGCTGATCCGCCTCAGGCGTTGCCGGCCGCCTTGGCCTTGGCCGCCTCGGCGATCACCGCGTCGGCCACGTTCTTCGGCACCGGATCGTAGTGCGAGAACTCCATCGTGTAGCTGGCGCGGCCCGAGGACAGCGCGCGCAGGTTGCCGATGTAGCCGAACATCTCCGACAGCGGCACGGTGGCCACCACGGCGATGTTGCTGCCGCGCTCGAGCTGCTCCTGGATCTGGCCGCGGCGGCGGTTCAGGTCGCCGATCACATCACCCAGGTAGTCCTGCGGCGTCACCACCTCGACCTTCATCACCGGCTCGAGCAGGATGGGGTTGGCCTTCCTGATGCCTTCGCGGAACGCCGCCTTGGCGGCGATCTCGAAGGTCATCGCGTTCGAGTCCACGTCGTGGTAGCTGCCGTCCACCAGCGTGGCCTTGAAGTCCACGGTGGGGAAGCGGGCCAGCACGCCTTCCTCGGCCTGCAGGCGGATACCCTTCTCGACCGAGGGCACGAATTCCTTCGGCACCGAGCCGCCGACGGTCTGGTCCTCGAA
>QGUX01000229.1 GCA_003242275.1 Pseudomonadota bacterium
GTCTGGGCCGGCATCGGCCTGTCGCTGCTGGGTGCGGTGGCGGGCACGGCCTGGGGGGTGGCCGGCGTGCTGTACGGCGTCGCGCTGGGCAGCATCACCGGGGCACTGCCGGCCATGCGCGCGGCCGCCCGCCTGCTGGCGAAGGCGGAATGAGGCGCCGCGGAGCGGGCCCGTCGCAAGGGTCAGCCCGCGTGCCCGATGCTCTCCAGGTAGCGGTCCGCGTCCAGCGCCGCCATGCAGCCCGAGCCGGCGGAGGTGATCGCCTGGCGGTACACCGAGTCGGCCACGTCGCCGGCCGCGAACACGCCGGGGATGCTGGTGGCCGTGGCGTTGCCCTCGATGCCGCTCTTCACCACGATGTAGCCGCCGCGCATCTCGAGCTGGCCGTCGAAGATCTGCGTGTTGGGCGCGTGGCCGATGGCGATGAACACGCCGCTGACGTCCAGGGTGCTCCTGCTGCCATCGACGGTGGAGCGCAGGCGAAGGCCGGTGACGCCGTTCTCCTCGCCCAGCACCTCCTCGACCTCGTGGTTCCAGCGGATGTCGATCCTGCCTTCCTTCTGCCGCTCGAACAGGCGGTCCTGCAGGATCTTCTCGCTGCGCAGCCGGTCGCGCCGGTGCACCAGCGTGACGTGCGCGGCGATGTTCGACAGGTACAGCGCCTCTTCCACGGCGGTGTTGCCGCCGCCGACCACGGCCACGCGCTGGTTGCGGAAGAAGAAGCCGTCGCAGGTGGCGCAGGCCGACACGCCCCGGCCCTTGAAGGCTTCCTCGGAGGGCAGGCCGAGGTACTTCGCGGTGGCGCCGGTGGCGATGATCAGCGCGTCGCAGGTGTAGCGGCCCGCATCGCCCTCCAGCACGAAGGGACGCTGTCGCAGGTTCGCGGTGTGGATGTGGTCGTTGACCAGTCGCGTGCCGAAGCGCTGCGCGTGCCGGCGCATGCGGTCCATCAGGTCCGGGCCGAGCAGTCCCTCCACGTCGCCGGGCCAGTTGTCCACCTCGGTGGTGGTCATCAGCTGCCCGCCCTGTTCCAGGCCGGTGATCAGCAGGGGCGCGCGATTGGCGCGTGCCGAATAGATTGCGGCAGTGTAACCGGCGGGGCCGGAACCCAGCACGATCAAGGGACTGTGGATGGTTTCGCTCATGTATAATTTACCTCTGGCGCCTATTGTGCCGTCCGGCGGCGCAACCTGCATGGGCCGCCCGTTCATATGAACATGCAAATCCCGGAGCTTGCCAAGACTTGAGCCAGTCCACCTCGCTTTCAGGTGGCGCGCGCCTCACCCAGGCCGTCGTCAAGGCAGTGCGCGAGGGATTCTCGCTGCTGCTCGCCGCGCTCGGCGTGATCGTGTTCCTCGCACTGGCCAGCTACCACGCCGGCGATCCGGGCTGGTCCTATTCGGGTGATGGCGGCGAAGTGCGCAACCTCGTCGGGCCGCTGGGTGCGCTGGTGGCCGACCTGCTGTTCTTCCTGTTCGGCAGGCCCGCCTACCTGTTGCCCGCGATGCTGCTGGTGGCCGCGTGGCTGGTGTTCCGCAACCGCGTCGATTCACTCAAGCCCGCCAGCCGCGCCAACGTGGCGCTGCGCATCGCCGGCTTCGTGCTGCTGCTGGCGGCGAGCTGCGCGCTGGCCACGCTGCACTGGGATGCCGGCGCGCTGCGGCAGACCGCCGGCGGCGTGCTGGGGCAGGCCGTCGGCCTGACGCTGGCGGCGGGCCTGCGCAACCTCGGCGCGACGCTGCTGCTGCTGGCGGCCTGGATGGCCGGCGTGGCGCTGGCCTTCCATGTCTCCTGGCTCACGGTCATCGACGTGCTGGGCCGGGGCTTCTGGCAGGGCGTGGCGGCGATCAAGGGCTGGCGCTCCACGCGCCGCGACGTGGCCGAGGGCCAGCAGAGGAAGCGCGTGCGGCAGGAGGCGGTGCGCGAGCGCGAGGAGATCAAGAAATCCGCGCCGCGCGTCGCGCCGGTGATCCAGAAGCCCGCGCCGGTGGTCGAGAAGAGCGAGCGGGCGCAGAAGGAGCGCCAGGTCAAGCTGTTCGATGCGCCCAAGTCCGGCGAGACCCCGCCACTCGACCTGCTGGATGATCCGCCCGAGCGCGTGGCCGCGTATTCGCCCGAGTCGCTGGAGGCCATGTCGCGCCTGGTGGAGCTGAAGCTGGCCGACTTCGGCGTGCAGGTCGAGGTGGTGGCCGTGCATCCGGGCCCGGTGGTCACGCGCTTCGAGCTGCAGCCCGCGCCGGGCACCAAGGCCAGCACCATCTCCGGCCTCGCCAAGGACCTTGCCCGCGCGCTGTCGGCAGTGTCGGTGCGCGTGGTTGAGGTGATCCCGGGCAAGTCGGTGATGGGCCTGGAGATCCCGAACGAGAAGCGCGAGATCGTCACGCTGGGCGAGATCATCAAGTCGCGCGCCTACGACGAGGTGCACTCGCCGCTGACGCTGGCGCTGGGCAAGGACATCGGCGGCAACCCGGTGGTCGCGGACCTGGCGCGCATGCCGCACCTGCTGATCGCGGGCACCACCGGCTCGGGCAAGTCCGTGGGCATCAATGCCATGGTGCTGTCGCTGCTCTACAAGAGCACCGCCGAGCACGTGCGGCTGATCATGATCGACCCGAAGATGCTGGAACTGTCGGTGTACGAGGGCATCCCGCACCTGCTGGCGCCGGTGGTCACCGACATGAAGCAGGCCGCCAACGCGCTGCGCTGGGCGGTGGCCGAGATGGAGCGGCGCTACCAGCTGATGGCCGCGCTCGGCGTGCGCAACATCACCGGCTACAACAAGAAGGTGCGCGAGGCCAACGAGGCCGGCAAGCCGATCAAGGACCCGGTGATGATGCAGCGCGCGTCCACCGATCCCGCCTTCGACCAGAGCACCATCCCGGACCTCACGCCGCTGCCGTACATCGTCGTCATCATCGACGAGCTGGCCGACCTGATGATGATCGTCGGCAAGAAGGTGGAGGAGCTGATCGCGCGCCTGGCGCAGAAGGCGCGCGCCTCGGGCATCCACCTGATCCTGGCCACGCAGCGCCCGTCGGTGGACGTGATCACCGGCCTGATCAAGGCCAACATCCCCACCCGCATCGCCTTCCAGGTGTCGGCCAAGGTCGACTCGCGCACCATCCTCGACCAGGTGGGCGCCGAGTCGCTGCTGGGACACGGCGACATGCTGTACCTGCCGCCGGGCACCTCGGTGCCCACGCGCGTGCACGGCGCGTTCGTGTCGGACGAGGAGGTGCACCGCGTGGTCGAGGCGCTGCGCAAGTCCGGCGCGCCCGATTACATCGAGGAGGTGCTGTCCGGCCCCTCGCAGCCCATTCCGGGCATCCCGGGCGAGGAGGGCGCCGGTGGCGGCGGCCTCGACGACCCGGAGCAGGACCCGCTGTACGACGAGGCGGTGAAGATCGTGATCAGCGAGCGCAAGCCCTCGATCTCGTACGTGCAGCGCCGGCTCAAGATCGGCTACAACCGCTCCGCGCGCCTGCTGGAGGCCATGGAGGCGGCCGGCGTGGTCGGCCCGCTGCAACCCAATGGCTCGCGCGAGGTGCTGGTGCCGGGCGGGAACGGCGATGACTGATTTCGTCCGTGCCCTTCGCCGAGCCCTGGCCGTCCTGGTGATGCTGGCCCTTCCGGCGTTGTCCGTGCGCGCCGCCGGCGACGGCACGCTGCTCGACACCTACCTGAAGGACCTGTCGACGTGGTCGGCGGACTTCACCCAGGTCACCGAGGACGAGCGCGGCGCCAGGGTCGGCACCGGCGCCGGCAGGCTGGTGATCGTGCGTCCGGGCCGGTTCCGCTGGGAGTCCTCGGTCCGGCGCGGCGAGCCGCCGGTGCAGCTGATGGTCGCCGACGGGAAGAACCTCTGGTCGCTGGACTACGACCTGGAACAGGCCACGGTGAAGCCACAGGAGGAAGTGCTGCCGCAGTCGCCGGCCATGCTGCTTGCCGGCGGGTCCGACCTGCGCAGTGGTTTCACGGTCGAGGCGGGCGGTCGCCGCGACGGCCATGACTGGGTGGTGGTGAGGCCGAAGCAGGCCGAATCCGATTTCCGCGAGGCACGCTTCGGCTTCAGGAGCGGCGTGCTGGCGCTGCTGGTGGTCGTCGACAAGCTCGGCCAGCGTTCCACGCTGACGTTCAGCAACGTGCGGCGCAATCCCGCCGTCGACCCGGCGCTGGTGAGCTTCACCCTGCCGCAGGGCGTCGACCTGATCGGTACACCGGTGCCGCCTTGAAACCCGTCGTCCTGCCGGAGCTGCGCTACCGGCGATTCTGGTTCGGCGTCGGGATCGCCATTGCAGTGGTCGTCGCGGTGGTCTGCCTGGTCCCGGGCGGCAAGCTCCCCGACGTGGGCCTGACTTCCGACAAGATCGAGCACTTCGTGGCCTTCGCCATGCTGGCCTTCTGGTTCGGCAGCATCCTGGTGCGGCGTGACCTGTTCTGGCTGGCGCTGGCGCTGGTGGCCTTCGGCGGCCTGATCGAGCTCGCGCAGGGTGCGATGCGGTGGGGACGGGATGCCGACGTGCACGACCTGGCGGCCGACGCCCTCGGCGTGGCTGCTGGCATCTCGCTGGCGCTGACGCCCCTGGGCCGCTGGGCGCGGTGGCTCGAACGCATCGCGGCAGGGAAGACATCGTGAACACCCCGCTGCGTCCGCTCGCGGATCGCATGCGGCCGCGGAACGTGGATGAATTCGCCGGACAGCGCCACCTGCTCGCGCCCGGCCGTGCGCTGCGCACCGCGCTGGACCGCGGGCAGATCCACTCGATGATCCTCTGGGGACCGCCCGGCACCGGCAAGACCACGCTGGCGCGGCTGTTCGCCTCGGCCATCGACGCGCACTTCATTCCCCTGTCGGCGGTGATGGCCGGCGCGAAGGACATCCGCGCCGCGGTGGAGGAGGCGCGCCGGCAGCGCGCCGCCGGCCGTGCCACGCTGCTGTTCCTGGACGAGGTGCACCGCTTCAACAAGGCGCAGCAGGACCTGTTCCTGCCCTTCGTCGAGGACGGCACGCTGGTGTTCATCGGCGCCACCACCGAGAACCCTTCCTTCGAAGTGGTGGGCGCACTCCTGTCGCGCGCCCGCGTGTACGTGCTCAAGCCCCTCTCGCACGAGGACCTCGCCACGCTGGTGCGGCGCGCGCTGGCCGACCGCGAGCGGGGACTGGGCGGGCGCAACCTCACCATCTCCGATGCCGCCATCGATGCCCTGGTGGCGGCCGCCGACGGCGACGCGCGCCGCGCGCTGGGGCTGCTGGAGACCGCCGCCGACCTCGCCGTCGACGGGGTGATCGGCGAGCAGCAGATCGCCGAGCTCGCCGCCGGCACGCGGCGGCGCTTCGACAAGGGTGGGGACCAGTTCTACGACCAGATCTCCGCACTCCACAAGGCCGTGCGCGGCAGCGACCCTGATGCGGCGCTGTACTGGCTGGCGCGCATGCTGGACGGCGGCTGCGATCCCTCCTACCTCGCGGCCCGCACCCCGGCAAGGGGGGGGGGGGAAAGGGGCCCCCCCGACCCCGCCGG
>QGUX01000009.1 GCA_003242275.1 Pseudomonadota bacterium
TCTCGGCGCGGTCATCTGCATAGCCCTCCTGCGCCGAGGTGCCCCACAGTGCCGCGATCGTCGCGGCGGCCCAGCCCAGTACTCGCTTGGTGTTCATCGCAGCTCCTCATGTATCCAGGTTGCCACGGCCCGCACGTCCGCCTCGCCCAGCAGCGAGGGAAACAGCCTGGGCATCGGCGGCTTCGGGTCCTTGATGTAGGCGATGGTGGCGGCGAGGTCCTGGCGAGCGGCGATGCCGGACAGGCGCCGGTCCGGAATCATGTTGCCGTCGGGACCATGGCAGGACTGGCACACCTGCCCATACAGCAGCTGGCCACGCGCGTCCGCGTCCGCATCGACGCCGGTCACGTCACGCGCCACCGGTGGCGAACCCGGGTCGAGCGTCATCACCACCACGCTGGGCATGCCCAGGTCCCCGAAGGCATTGCGCGAGATGTTGCCGGCCGCGAAGGCCACGTACTGCCGTCCACCCACGTCGTAGGTCACCACGCCGCCGGCCATGGCGCCGCCCGCCTTCGCCCGGTGCAGCAGCCGGCCGGTCGCGCTCTCGAACACCATGAAGTTGCCGGCGAGATCGCCCGCGAAAGTCACGCCGCCCGCCGTGGGCGTGACGCCGGCCACCACCGGGCGTTCGGCCCGGTACTTCCATTTCACCGTGCCGCTGACCGGGTCGATGGCGGTGATCCAGCCCACCGGGTCGCCCACCGGCTCCACGCTGCCGCCGAATTCCACCGCGCCCGGCGTGTAGCGTTCGGGCGGCGAGAGCTTCACGTTGAAACAGATGTCCACCGAGCCGACGATGAGCTGGTTGTTCAGCCGGTCCAGCGCCGGGCCGTTCCACTCCACGCCGCCGGCATAGCCGGGACACATGCGCAGGCCTTCACGCGAGGGCCTGTCCGGGACGGGCTGCACCGTGGTCACTGGCGTGCGGAACACCACCTTGCGCGTGTCGCGGTCGAGCACGGTGACGTAGCCGTCCTTGCCGGCGATGGCGACGAGGTCGCGCGCCCCGTCGGCGCGGTACAGCACCGGCGCGGCCACCAGGTCCAGGTCCATCCAGTCGGCCGGCGAGACCTGGTACCACCACTTCAGCGCGCCGGTGCGCGCATCGAGCACGACGATGGAGTTGGTGAAGAGATTGGCACCCGGACGATAGTCCTTGTCGATGTCCGGCCAGGGATTGCCCACCGGCACGAACAGCTCTCCGGTGCTGACATCCAGGGACATCACCCCCCAGACGCCGCCGCCGCCAGTCTTCGCCGTCTCCGGGCGCTCCCAGGTCTCGGCGCCGGTCTCCTCTCCCATCGGAATCGTATGGAAGCGCCACAGCTCCCGGCCGGTGGCGGCATCGAATGCCATCACGCGGCCGCGTACACCGAGCTCACTGCCACCGATGCCCATGTACACCACCCCGCCCCAGGCCAGCGGCACGGCCGTGGTCGACTCGCCCAGCTGCGGCACGGCAATGGTGCTCTTCCACAGCAGGCGCCCCGTGGCCGCATCCAGCGCAATCAGCCGCCCGTCGCAGGTGCCACGGAAGATGCGGCCGTCGGCCAGCGCCACGCCGCGGTTGGAACCACCGCAGCGCTCCTCCTCGGGCCGGTAGGTGAACTTCCAGCGCAGCGCGCAGGTGGTGGCGTCCAGCGCCACGGTCTCGCGCGGGGTGGCCGTGTACAGGGTGTCGCCCTGCACGATCAGGCCGGCGTGGAAGGAACTGGGGCCGTCGATCTGCACCCGGCAGACTTCGCCGAGGCGGGCCGCATTGCCTGCGTCGATCTGCTTCAGCGGCGAGTAGCGCTGGCCGTGCAGGCCGTTGTTGTAGGTCAGCCATTCGCCGCCCGGCATGGCCTGCTGCGCCATCGTGGGCGCCGCCATGATCGTCGCCGCCAGCAGCAGGCTGCCGGCCACCGCCACGGAATCGCGCATGTTCCCCCGCTCTCTCGTTCTGGTCCGGTCCGGGCCAGCCTAGCACCGCGCTGCCGGGTCCTCCACTACTCGAACATGCGCCACTCGGGCCGGTAGGAAAGCCCGAGCTGCACGATGCGTGTCAGCAGCCGGTCGTAGTCGAAGCCGGCCAGCTCGCCCGACTCGGCGAAATCCTCGCCGTAGGTGAGGTTGGGGTTGGCATTGGCCTCGAGCACGTACACGGTACCGTCCGGCCGCATCCGCATGTCCATGCGCGCGTAGCCGCTCATGTGCAGCGCGCGGTACACGCGCTTGGCGAGCTGCATGATGCGCGCCTCGGCGCCGTCCGGCAGTCCCTTCGCGGGCCCGGTCCGGATGCCGTGGCGGCGCTGGTAGGCGCGATCCCACTTCACCTTGCGCGTGGCAATGCCGGCCTGCACCTCGGTCAGGCTGCCGAAGTCCATCTCCCACACCGGGAAGGTGGTCAGCCGGTCGTTGCCGATGATGCCCACGTACAGTTCGCGCCCGTCGATGTACTGCTCGGCGATGGCGTCGCTCTGCGCCTGGGCGTGGATGAACTCCACGCGCTCGCGCAGCCGCTCGGGATCGTGCACGATCGAGGCCTGCGAGATGCCCAGCGAGGCGTCATCGGTGGCTGACTTCACGATCAGCGGGAAGGTCAGCTCGCGTGGCTCGCGATAGGCGCGCCCCCATGGAAAGACGGTGAAGCGCGGCGTCGGAATGCGGTGGTAGTGCAGGATCTGCTTGGTCAGCACCTTGTCGCGCGAGAGCATCATGCCGCGCGGGTTGCAGCCCGTGTAAGGCTGGCGCATCAGCTCCAGGAAGGTCACCACGTAGTGGTCGTAGGTGGCGATTCCGGAGAACTCCTCCAGCAGGTTGAACGTGATCTGCGGCCGCCAGTCGCGGATCACGCGCCGCAGTTCGCCGATCTTGTCGCCGATGCCCAGCACGCGCACCTCGTGGCCGAGGTTCGACAGCGTGGACAGCACGTTGTACTCGGTGCGGCAGTGCTCGATGTCGTCTTCGGACAGCCCGCGCAGGTCGTCCGGCGGGATCAGCGCCTCGTGGACCAGCAGCAGGATTCTCAGTTTCTTCACAGGGAATAGCTCTCGCGGTTGCGTTTCAGGATGCTGATGGCCACGCGGCGCACCAGTCCGCCGAACTCGCGCTGCGCGCGGCGGCGGTCATGTCGCAGGTGAAGCTGCATGCTGCGCAGCCTCTGGATCAGCATCTCCATGGTGTGCTCAACCACGTAGGGATGCAGCCCCGCCTCGCGCGCCAGGCGACGGCCGATGCGCGGCCCCACCGAGCGCAGGTAGCTGGCGGCGGCCGCGTGGCGGCCATCATCGTCGGCCTTGAACAGGCGCCTCAGGGCCCGGTCGTAGCGTGTGTCGTCCAGGCGGTAGCTCTCGGTCTTGCGCCGGTAGTGCTCGCCCAGCGTCATGCGCGATTTCTCGATGGGATCGACTTCGCGGCGGGTGCGCACCACCGGCCGTTTCCTGGCGATCTCGGCCATCAGCGCGTCCACGTACTCCAGCTTGCGCAGTGCCGGCCAGCCGGCGTACTCGCGCCGCCAGCGCGCGCGCGGCTGCAGCCACACGGCGAAGGTCTCGGCGAAGTCCTCGGTGGGATGGCTCTGCGCGTACCAGTGGCCCAGGTGCAGCACGTAGCGGCGGCTGGCGGGACGCGGCTGGTAGTCCTCGGGATAGCGCTCGTGCGGGCTGCCGAAAACCTCGCGCCAGTCCTTGCGCTCACGCAGGCGGTAGGCGGTGTCCAGCGCGTGCCCGGCCTCGTGGCGCAGGATGCGCATCAGCCAGCGGCTGCTGCCGCCCTCCACCTGGCGCATGAAGCGCCGCTCCAGCCGCATCAGCCGCGGCTGCGCGAGGTAGAACGGCAGGGCGATGCCGGGCACGCCGTCGGGGGAGAACCACTCCTCGGCATACCAGTAATGCGGGCGGAAGCGGATGCCGCGCGAACGCAGCTCGCGGTAGAGGCGCTTCATGTGCCCGGCCACCATGCCGGTGCCTCGCGGCAGCTCGATGTCGCGGAAGCGCAACTCGAGCAGGGACGCATCGTCCATGCGATCCAGCGTTCGCGCCCGAAATTTCATGGGGTCCGGCTCCGCGCCCTCTACTCCACGCGGATCGACCAGGCCGACACGGCACAACTTCCGCGAAAGGCCAACTATAAACCGAAACGCGGCGCCCGCCGCCGCGGCCGGCGCTCCCTCACTGCGTCCGCCAGCGGTGCACCAGCAGCACGACGAGCACCACGACGGCCACGGCGGCCATGCCGGGCGGGGATCCTGCCCACTCGGAAAACCGCGCCAGCAGCGATCCGGACTGCGCCGAGATCCACTGCGCGAAACGCAGCAGCAACGGCGATGCCAGCACCAGCAGCACCGCGGCCGCAATGCGCAGCCATCGCTGCAACAAGAGTTCGCGGCGGCTCTCCGCCCTCACCTGGGCCGCCACCCGCGCCACGAAGGGCTGCTCGGGAAGCGGCGTGACGTGCCGCAGGAAGATGGCGCGCAGGTCGTCTCCGGATTCCGGTTCGTTCATGGCTCACCCATCATGCAATGCATAGTCGCCCAGCATCTGCCGCAACCGCGCAGCGCCACGTGTCACGTGCGACTTGACCGTTCCCAGCGGCAACCCGGTCAGCTGGGCGATCTCCGGATGCGTCAGCCCGTCATGGTACGCCAGCACCACGCACAACCTCGCCTGCGGCGCGAGTCGCGCCAGCGCCGCGTCCAGGTCCTGGCGCATGTCGCCGTGGTCCTCGCGTGCGGGCAACAGCTCCGGATCGGCCTCCAGGTCCAGGTCGGGCCGGAGGCGGCGCGCATCCTCGAGGAAGGTCGTCACCATCACGCGGCGCAACCATCCATCGAACGCGCCGGCTTCCCGAAGCTGCGGCAATGTGCGCCACAGCTTGATGAACACCTGCTGGGCCAGGTCGTCGCCCCGTGCGTGGTCGCGACACAGGCGGTACATGAAGTGGCGCACCGCGGAGTGCCGCCGGCGCACCAGTTCAGTGAAGGCCGCCGCGTCCCCGGCGGAGGCCAGCGCCACGATGATGGGATCTGCGGCCGCCGCCAGCTCGGCGGCCGACAGCCGGCTGGCCATTCAGTCGCGGAAACGGCCGGGACGATAGCTGGCGGGCTCCGGCTCATCGTCCTTCCGGCGCACCAGCCGTGCACAGACGAAGAACCCCAGGCCGAACACCACCACGCCCAGCCCGATGACCAGGCCGAAAAGGAAGGGCTTCTCCTCGCTCAGCCCGTACAGCAGCCAGCACACCAGCATGCCGGCGACGCCGGCGAAGATGGACAGCGTGCCGGCGATGTGGAAGCCGCGCGCCGCGTCGATCCCGCCCGCGCCCCAATGCCGGTGGCCATGGCCGTGGTGGTGCCTGAGCGGCTGCAGGAGCTCCCTGATCTGGGCCTCGTCGAGCTTCTCGCCCTTGTCCAGCAGCCGGCGCAGGGTCTCCTGGCGCTCGGACTCCTTGCGGGAATCCGCCCAGATACCCCCGACGACCATCGCCGCCAGGAACAGGAAAAGTGCCGCACCTGCATCCATGTCGTTCTCCTCGTTCAGATGTCAGTCCATGGATCAGGATGCGGCCGGCGGCGGCGCTGGATGCACTACCCCTTCGCCGGCGGCCGGGGCCAGGTGTGCCGCCGCTCCAGCATCAGTGCCCTGAGGCTCTTGGGCTTCCTGCCGGTGAAGCGTTCCACCACGTCGGTGACCCGGTCGAGGTGCCCCTCGCGGATCATGCGGCCGAAGGACACCATGCCGTCGCTGCACCAGGGCACGGGGGACTTCGAGAAGTCGCCGGTGGCCTCGCGCGGCACGCCGAGGGAATCCCACATGGCGTACATCTCCTCGTCGGTGAGGTCGATCACCTCGAAGTCGGCGCCCGAGAGCTCCTTGATCAGCGCCGCCACCTGGCCGTAGTCCAGCGCCTCGGGGCCGGTGACGTCGTAGGCCGTGTCGGGTTCACCCTTGCCCTGCAGCAGCCTGGCCGCCACCGCGGCCACGTCGTCGCGCGCCACGAATCCCACCCGCCCCTTGCCGGAATTGCCGATGGACTTGCCGGTGGTGATGGCAATGGCCGCCTGGTTCTCGGCCATGGCGTCCGCGTACTGGTTGTTGCGCATGAAGTTGTAGCGGATGCCGCTGCCCATGATGAGCTGCTCGGTGAACTTGTGGTCCGCCAGCTCGAAGGAATCCACGTCCGGCCGGTTGGCATTGAGGAACGAGGTGTAGACGATGTGTCCCACCCCGGCCTCCTTCGCCGCCTCCACCGCGTTGCGGTGCTGGCGCTGGCGCACCGGGCCCGCCTCCATGGTCGACACCATGAACAGGTGGTCGGCGCCGCGGAAGGCCTCGACCAGCGCCCGGCGATCGTTGAAGTCGGCGCGATGCGCCTCGACGCCGCGCCCGCGCCATCGGCGCAGCGTCTCCTCATTGCGGCTGGTGACACGGATCTGGCCCGGTGGCACACCGTCCGCCAGCAGGTTCTCGACCACGGCCGCGCCGATGTATCCACCCACGCCGGTCACTACGTACACGTTGCTTCCCCCTTTCTCCTCGTCGATGTGCTTCAGGCAGCGGCGGGCGCCAGCCACGCCCGTGCCCACCCCAGCCCGGCCACGGTGCCGGCGGCCGGGGTGTACTCGCAGCCGATGTAACCGGCATAGCCCAGCGCGTCGATGCGCGGCAGCAGCCGCTCGAAGGCGATCTCGCCGGTGCCCGGCTCGTGCCGCCCGGGATTGTCCGCGATCTGGATGTGGCCGATGTACGGCAGCAGGCGCTCGATGGAGCGCATCAGGTCACCCTCCATGATCTGCATGTGGTAGACGTCGTACTGCAGCCGGATGTTGTCGCGGCCGGCGCGTGCGATGCACTCCAGCGCCAGCGCCGTGCCGTCGAGCAGGTAACCGGGCACGTCCACCCGCGTGTTGATCGGCTCGATCATCACGCTGGTACCCTCGGCGCCGAGCCGGTCGGCGGCGCGGCGGATGCTGGCCACGTAGGTGTCGAGGTGCAGCCTGCGGTCGGCGCCGGCCGGCAGGAGCCCCGCCATCACGTGCACGCGCTTCGCGCCGCAGGCCGCGGCATAGCGCGCGGCGGTTTCGATCGACGCCTCGAAGTCGCGCTCCCTGCCCGGCAGCGAGGCGATGCCGCGTTCGCCGCTAGCGCCGGGCGGCGCATTGATCAATACGCATTCAACGCAGGCCTCCTGGATGCGCCTGGCCACCTCGCCTGGCGTAAAGTCGTACGGGAACTGGCATTCCACCGCGCGGAAGCCGGCCGCGGCGGCGGCCCCGAAGCGGTCGAGGAACTCCAGTTCCGTGAACATGGTCGAAAGGTTCGCGGACAGCCGGATCATCCCGCCAAAATACTGCAGGGGCGCGATGAAGTCAGGTTTTCGCACGCCCCACCACATAGAATCGCCATCATGCAACAGGATGACCAACGCGCTTCCGATGTCCTCGTCTACCTGAAGACCCTGCAGGATGACCTGTGCCGCGCCTTCGGCGACGAACTGGGCGGCAGCTTCCTGCGCGATGCCTGGGCCCGCCCGGCCGGCGGTGGCCTGCAGGGTGGCGGCGTCACCGCCGTGCAGGAAGGCGGCGAGGTGATGGAGCGGGCCGGCGTGGCGCTGTCGGACGTGCGCGGCTCGCAGCTGCCGCCCGCGGCCACGGCCCGCAACCCACAGCTCGCCGGCCGCCCCTTCCATGCCATGGGCGTGTCGGTGGTGATGCACCCCCGGAACCCGCATGTGCCCACGGCGCACATGAACGTGCGCTACTTCAGCGCCGGCGACGTGTGGTGGTTCGGCGGCGGGTTCGACCTCACGCCCTACATCCCCTACGAGGAGGACGTCATTGGCTGGCACCGCGCGGCTCGCGCCGCCTGCGATGCGGTGTCGCCGGCGCTGTACCCCGTGTTCCGCCGGCAATGCGACGAGTATTTCTTCCTCAAGCACCGGGGCGAGGCACGCGGCGTGGGCGGCATCTTCTACGACGACGTCAACGAGCACTCGCCCGAGACGCCCTTGAGCTTCGAGCAGGGCTTCGCGCTGATGAAGAGCGTGGGCCACGGTTACCTCACGGCCTACCGCGAGGTGATCGACCGTCGCCGCGGCACCCCCTGGACCGAGCGCGAGCGCGCCTACCAGCTCTACCGCCGCGGGCGCTACGTGGAGTTCAACCTGGTGTTCGACCGCGGCACGCTGTTCGGCCTGCAGTCCGGCGGCCGCACCGAGGCCATCCTGGTGTCGATGCCGCCGATGGTGTCCTGGTCGTTCAGGTGTCCCGAACCGGAGCTGGACGCGAGGCTCCAGCCCTACCTCACCGAGCTGCGCGGACGCGACTGGCTGGCGTAAGGACCTGCGGGCACCACCGGCGCAGGCGGTCCCCGCGCAGGGCGCGGCCTGCGGTGGGGCTCCGTGGCCGCGCCGGGAATTCAGCCCCTGCCCACGAAGGGCATCTTGGTGGCCATCACCGTCATGCGCAGCACATTGGCTTCCAGCGGCAGCCCGGCCATGTACAGCACCGCATCGGCCACGTGCTTCACGTCGAAGACGGGTTCGGGCTTCAACGTGAAGTCCGCCTGCAGCGTGCCGCCGGTCATGTCGATGCCGAGATTGGTCTGCACGTTGCCGATGTCGATCTGGCTGCAGGCGATGTCGTAGCGGCGTCCCTCGAGCGCGATGGACTTGGTGATGCCCGTGACCCCGTGCTTGGAGGCGGTATAGGCCACCAGGTGCGGCCGCGGCACTTCGGCGGCGATCGAGCCGTTGTTGATGATGCGGCCGCCGCGCGGGTCCTGCGACTTCATCACGCGGAAGGCCGCCTGCGCGCACAGGAACACGCCGGTGAGGTTGGTGTCGATCACGCGCCGCCAGGCCTCGGCCGGCAGGTCCTCGATGGGCGTGGGCGGTGCGGTGGTGCCGGCGTTGTTGAACAGCACGTCGAGGCGGCCGAAGCGCGCCACCACCTTGTCCACCATCGCCGCCACGGCCTTCTCGTCGGTGACGTCGGCGGGGACGACCAGCATGTTGCCGCCGCCGGCGGCCGAGGTCTCCTCGAGTGGCGCCGCGCGCCGCCCCGCGATGGCAACCCGGTAGCCGGCGCCGGCCAGCGCGATGGCGACCGCTCGCCCGATGCCTGAACCTGCGCCAGTGACCAGAGCGACTTTCCCCGTCATGTGCCCGTGCTCCTGAAGGATTGCTGCGAGAAGGCGGCAAGCCTACCCCAATGGCAGGTCCGCGGGCAGCTCGCCGCCGACCCGCGGTCAGCGCCGCTTCGCCAGGTGCTGCGGCCCGAGGTCGTTGACGTCGTTGCAGCCGGTGAGCGCCAGGCCGACCTGCAGCTCGCGGCTCATGATCTGCAGGGCCGTCGTCACGCCCTTCTCGCCCATGGCGCCCAGTCCGTACAGCCAGGCGCGGCCGGCGAGCACGGCCTGCGCCCCCAGCGCGCGGGCCTTGAGGATGTCCATGCCCGAACGCACGCCGCTGTCGAGCAGCACTTCCACGCGGCCGGCCACGGCATCCAGCACCTCCGGCAGCATCGAGATCGACGAGGGTGCGCCGTCGAGCTGGCGGCCGCCGTGGTTGGACACCACCAGCGCATCGGCACCCAGCGCGATGGCCTGGCGGGCGTCCTCGGCATCCATGATGCCCTTGACGATGAGCCTGCCCTTCCACTGCGCGCGGAAGCGCTCCAGGTCCTTCCAGGTCACCGAGGCGTCGAACTGGCTCTGCACGAACTGCGAGAAGGGCATGCCGCCGGCGCGCTTGACCGCGGCGGCCATGTTGCCGAAGCCGCGGCGCGGCGTGGCGAGCATGCTCATCAGCCAGCCGGGCTTGCGGAGCACGTCGAAGGCATTGCGCAGCGTGAGCCGCGGCGGCACCGACAGGCCGTTCTTCGGGTCGCGCCGGCGCAGCGCGCCCACCGGGATGTCCACCGTCATCATCAGCACCGGGCAGCCGGCGGCCGCGGCGCGATCCACCAGCTCGGCGGTGTAGCCGCGGTCCTTCATCACGTAGAGCTGGAACCAGAACGGTGCGCGCGTATGCGCGCGCACGTCTTCCACCGAGCAGATGGAAACCGTGCTGAGGCAGAAGGGAATGCCGAAGGCCTCGGCGGCGCGTGCCGCCAGGATCTCGCCGTCGCCGCGGATGTAGCCGCCCATGCCGGCCGGCGCCAGCGCCAGCGGCATCGCCGCCGGCGCGCCCAGGATGGTGGTGGCGAGGCTCTGCCGGGCCACGTCGATCAGCGCGCGGGGCCTCAGCTCGATGGCGTCGAAGTCCGCGCGGTTGCGCCTGAGCGTGATCTCGTCGTAGGAGCCGCCGTCCACGTAGTCGAACAGCGCCTTCGGCACGCGCCGGCGCGCCAGCTCGCGGAGGTCGGCGATGCTGGTGACGACCGCCATCAGTTGACGGGCAGGGTGAACTCGGGCCCGCGGCCCGGTCCCTCGGGCCAGCGCTGCATCACGCTCTTGTAGCGCGTGTAGAAGCGCAGCGCCTCGTCGCCATAGGCGTGGTGCTCGCCGAACAGCGACTGCTTCCAGCCGCCGAAGGAATGCCAGGCCATGGGCACCGGAATGGGCACATTGATGCCCACCATGCCCACCTGAACGCCGCGCGCGAAGGCGCGTGCGCTGGCGCCATCGGCGGTGAAGCAGGCCGCACCGTTGGACAACGGGTGGCGGTTGATCAGCTCCACGGCGCTGGCAAGGTCGGGCACGCGCACGACGCCGAGCACCGGGCCGAAGATCTCCTCGAGGTAGATGCCCTGCGTCGGCCGCACCTCGTCGAACACCGTGGCGCCGGTGAAGAAGCCGCGCTCGTGGCCGGGCACGCGGCAGTTGCGGCCGTCGACCAGCAGCCGTGCGCCCTCCTCCACGCCGCGCGCGATGTAGCCCTCCACGCGGGCCTTGTGCGCCGCCGTCACCAGCGGCCCCATCTGGCTCCGTGGATCATCACCCGGTCCCACCTTCAGTGACCTGGCGCGCTCGATGATGCGCGGCAGGATCTTCTCCGCCGCATCGCCCACGGCCACCAGCACCGAGATGGCCATGCAGCGCTCCCCGGCCGAGCCGAAGGCGGCGCCCACCAGCGCATCGGCGACCAGGTCGGGATCGGCGTCCGGCATGGCCACCAGGTGGTTCTTGGCGCCTCCCAGCGCCTGTACCCGCTTGCCATTGGCGGTGGCGCGCGCATGCACGTGGCGCGCGATGGGCGTGGAACCGACGAAGGACACGGCGCGCACCTCCGGATCATCCAGCAGCGCCTCCACCGCCTCGCGATCGCCCTGCACCACGTTGAACACGCCATCGGGCAGGCCCGCCTCGCGCAGCAATCCGGCGATGATCAGGCTGGGTGATGGATCGCGCTCGGAGGGCTTGAGCACGAAGGCATTGCCGGTCACCAGCGCCGGCGGAATCATCCACAGCGGCACCATCACCGGGAAGTTGAACGGCGTGATGCCGGCCACCACGCCCAGCGGCTGGCGCAGGCTCCAGTTGTCGATGCCGCCGCCGATGTTGTCCGAGTGCTCGCCGGCCAGCAGCCGCGGTGCACCGCAGGCGAATTCCACCACCTCGATGCCGCGCGTCACCTCTCCGTCGGCATCGGACAGCACCTTGCCATGCTCGGCGGTGATGGCGGCCGCCAGGCGCGCGCGGTTCTGCTCCAGCAGTTCGCGGAAGCGGAACATCACGCGCGTGCGGCGCAGGATCGAGGTGGCCGCCCAGGCGGGCTGCGCGGCCGCGGCGGCCGCAACAGCCGCCTTGACGGTCGCCGCATCGGCCAGCGCGACACGGCCGGTCACCTCGCCCGTGGCCGGATTGAAGACCTCTGCGCTCCTGCCGGAGGGCTGCCCGGCCTGCCGGCCGCCGATGAAATGGCCGATCTCCCTCATGTGACCGGGTGCGCCATCCGGTAGCCCGGATCACCGAAATCCACCACCTCGGTCGCCTGCGCGGTGCGGTACAGCAGCACCCGACCGGCGAAGTCCTCGCGCAGCGCGAGGTCCACCGCGGCGCGGGCGAAGTCCTCGGGCGAGTCGATGCGTTCGGGCGCCAGGCAGTTGACGCGGATGCGCTGCTCGGCGAGGCACCGCAGCGCCGCGGTCAGCCGCAGGATGCCGGCCTTGGCCGCCACCCAGGCCGGCCGGTCGCCGTCGCCGAAGCACAGCGCCTGGCTGGCCGCCACGTTGACCACCGAACCGCCCCGCTTCTTCAGCACCTCGATGGCGTGGCGCGTCACGTGCATCGTGCCCAGCAGGTTGGCGCTGACGATGCGCGTCCAGTAGTTCAGGGGGTCCCCGTCGATCCAGGGGCCGGCCACGTTGAAGACGTACTCCAGCGTGCCGAACTCGCGCGTGGTGCGCTCGATCAGCATCTGGACCTGGTCTTCGTGGGCCACGTCGCAGCGGTGCGCGAGGGCGGCCTCGCCGGTGGCCCGGATGCCCGCGGCCACCTGCCCGGCCAGCGCATAGTCGACGTCGGCGACCATCACGCTCGCCCCCATCGAGGCGCACAGCCTCGCGATGGCCGCGCCGGCGCCCGAGCCTCCGCCCGTGACCAGCGCGACCCGCCGTTCGAACAGGCGCGCTCGATCCGGGGTACTTTCCATGGCGGCAAGCCTAGGCAAGCCGGCGTTGCCTGTCCACAGCGGCGGGGCGATGCGACAATACATCCATGGCCAACGCCCCCGTCGATCCGGCCCGCTACGCGCGCCACCTCGCCCTGCCCGAGATCGGCATCGAGGGCCAGCAGAAGCTGGCCGCCTCCTCCGTGCTCATCATCGGCGCCGGCGGGCTGGGTTCGCCCGCGGGGCTGTACCTGGCGGCTGCCGGCGTGGGCCGCATCGGCCTCCTGGACCACGACCGCATCGAGATCAGCAACCTGCAGCGCCAGGTGATGTTCGACACGCGGCAGATCGGCCAGGGCAAGGCCGAGACGGCGCGCGCGCGCCTGTCGGCGCTCAACCCGGACGTGGAGGTCATCGCCCACGCCGAGAAGCTGGTGGCGTCGAACGCCGAGCGGCTGTTCAGCCCCTATGACCTGATCATCGACGGCACGGACCGCCTCGCCACGCGCTACCTGATCAACGATGCCTGCGTGCTGCTGGGCAAGCCGCTGGTCAGCGCCGCCATCCACCGCTTCGAAGGGCAGGCCATGACCTGCCTGCCCGGCCGCTCGCCCTGCTACCGCTGCCTCTACCCGGAGAGCCCGGAGGACCTGATTCCCAGCTGCGCCACGGCGGGCGTGCTCGGCGTATTGCCCGGCGTGATGGGCGCGCTGCAGGCCACCGAGGCCATCAAGCTGCTGGTGGGCATCGGCGAGCCGCTGGCCGGCCGGCTGCTGACCTACGACGCGCTGAACCTCACCTTCGGCGAGTTCCGCTTCGAGCGCCGCCGCGACTGCGCGGTGTGCGGCGAGCATCCCACCATCACCAGCCTGGCCCACCACGAGGAGAAACCCTTGAGCCGCATTGCCGAATGGACCCCGCGCCAGCTCGCCGAGGAACTGAAGAAGGAAGGCGGCGAGGAGCGGCTGATGCTGGTGGACGTGCGCGAGCCCTGGGAATGGGCCGAGGGACGCCTGCCCGGCTCCGTGCACATGCCGCTGGCCACGCTGCCGCAGCGCATGGCGGAGATCCCGTCGGACGTCACGCCGGTGTTCATCTGCGCCGTGGGCGGACGCAGCATGGCGGCCTGCCGGCTGTTCACCGCAGCGCGCGCGCAGGATGCCGTGAACCTCGCCGGCGGCGTGGTCGGCTGGAGCAATGAGTTCGGTGCGCCGCCGAAGCCGGACCACGACCACGACCACGACCACGGCCACGCGCACTGAAGCCGGTGGCTCCCATGGCCGACAGGAATGCCTCCGCCCAGGACTCCACGGTGCACCAGAAGGGCCGCCGCCTCGTGCGCCCGCTGCTCACCGGCATGCTGGCGGCGCTGCCGCTGCTGGGCACGCTGTGGCTGCTGTCCATCGCCTTCACCTTCCTGACCGACTGGCTGGGACCGGACAGTTCCGCGGGCCGCTTCCTGGGCCGCGTGGGCATGTCCATTTCCGGGCAGGAGTGGTCGGGATACCTGGTGGGACTGCTGGTGGCCGCCGCCATCCTCTACGGCCTGGGCTTCCTGGTCGAGCGCGGCCTGAACACCTGGCTGATGTCGCTGATCGACAGCGTGGTCAGCCGCATCCCCATCGTGCGCACCATCTACGAGACCATCGAGAAGTTCGTGCAGATCTTCGCCCGGCGCGAGAAGAGCGAACTGCAGTCGATGCGGCCGGTGTGGTGCCACTTCGGCGGCCCCGGCGGCGTGTCGGTGCTGGGCCTCCTGTCCTCGCCCGAGCCCATCCTGGTGGAGGGCAAGCCCTGCTATGCGGTGATCGTGCCCACCGCGCCGGTGCCCATCGGCGGCGGCCTGCTGTTCCTGCCGGTGGAGTGGGTCACACCCAGCGACGTGGGCATGGAGGCGGTCACCAGCATCTACATGTCGATGGGCGTGACCGCGCCGCAGTTCCTGCCGAAGCTGCCCCCCGGGAAACAGGACCCGGCCTGAGACTGCCGGCGGCCTCACGGAGCGCGGCCCCATGGACGCCGGGGTCGCGGATGCGCGCCGCTCCCCGCACCAGCGACGGGGCTACTCGCCGTCGGTGATGCCCACCGACCGCTCGGCCGAGATCAGCGTGTTGTGCAGCAGCATCGTGATCGTCATCGGCCCCACCCCGCCCGGCACCGGCGTGATCAGCGAGGCCTTCTGCCTGACGCCCTCGAAGTCCACGTCGCCGACGATGCGGCCATCGGGCAGGCGGTTGATGCCCACGTCGATCACCACCACGCCCTCCTTGACCATGTCGGCGCGGATCAGGCCCGGCACGCCGGCGGCCACCACCAGGATGTCCGCGAGGCGCGTGAACTGCGCCAGGTCGCGGGTCTTCTTGTGGCAGATGCACACCGTGGCGTCCTTCTGCATCAGCATCAGCGCCATCGGCTTGCCGACGATGTTGCTGGCGCCCACCACCACCACGTTCTGGCCCTCGATGGGCACCTGCTCGTGCTCGAGCAGCTTGGTCACGCCGTAGGGCGTGCACGGCGGGAACACCGTGTTGCCGGTGATCAGGCCGCCGACGTTGTACAGGTGGAAGCCGTCCACGTCCTTGCCGGCCGCGATGCGCTCGAGCACATGGGACACGGTGATCTGCGGCGGCAGCGGCAGCTGCACCAGGATGCCGTGCACCTTCGGATCGGCGTTGAGCGCGTCGATGCGCGCCAGCAGCTCCTCTTCAGGAGTGCTGGCGGGCATGTGGTACAGCTCGGAGTGGATGCCGATCTCGCGACAGGCGGTGACCTTGTTGCGCACGTAGACCAGCGAGGCGGGGTTGTCGCCGACGAGGATCACCGCGATGCCGGGCTCCACCCCGTGCACCGATTTCAGCCGCTGCACGCGGTCCGCGTACTCGGCCCGGAGCTTGCGGGCTACGGCCCTGCCGTCGATGATCCTCGCCGCCATCAGCCCCCCGCGGTCAGTACCGGTAGTGATCGGACTTGTAGGGTCCTTCCACCGGCACGCCGATGTAGCGGGCCTGCTGCTCCGTCAGCTTCGTCAGTTTCGCGTTCAGCGTCGCCAGCTGCAGGCGCGCCACCTTCTCGTCCAGGTGCTTGGGCAGCACGTACACGCCCACCGGGTACTTGCCCGGGTTGGAGTACAGCTCGATCTGCGCCAGCGTCTGGTTGGCGAAGGAGCTGCTCATCACGTAGGACGGGTGACCGGTGGCGCAGCCCAGGTTCACCAGCCGGCCCTCGGCCAGCAGGATGATGCGCTTGCCGTCGGGGAAGATCACGTGGTCGACCTGCGGCTTGATGTTCTCCCACTTGTACTGGCGCAGCGAGGCCACGTCGATCTCGTTGTCGAAGTGGCCGATGTTGCACACGATGGCGTTGTTCTTCATCGCCTTCATGTGCTCGTGCGTGATCACGTGGTAGTTGCCGGTGGCGGTGACGAAGATATCGGCCTGGCTGGCCGCCTCGTCCATGGTCACCACGCGGTAGCCCTCCATCGCCGCCTGCAGCGCGCAGATCGGGTCGATCTCGGTCACCCACACCTGGGCAGACAGCGAGCGCAGCGCCTGCGCCGAGCCCTTGCCCACGTCACCGTAGCCGCAGACCACGGCGATCTTGCCCGCCACCATCACGTCGGTGGCGCGCTTGATGCCGTCCAGCAGCGACTCGCGACAGCCGTACAGGTTGTCGAACTTGCTCTTGGTGACCGAGTCGTTGACGTTGATGGCCGGGAAGGCCAGGCGCCCTTCCTTGTGCATCTGGTAGAGGCGGTGCACACCCGTGGTGGTCTCCTCGCTGACGCCGCGGATCTGCCCGATGCGCGTCGAGTACCACTTGGGATCCTTCTTCAGCCGCGCCTTGATCGAGTTGAACAGCGCGACTTCTTCCTCGCTGGTCGGGTTCGACAGCACCGACTGGTCGGTCTCGGCCCGGGTGCCCAGGTGCAGCAGCAGCGTGGCGTCGCCGCCGTCGTCGAGGATCATGTTGGAGTAGCCGCCGTCCGGCCACTCGAAGATGCGATGCGTGAATTCCCAGTACTCGTCCAGCGACTCGCCCTTGAAGGCGAACACCGGCGTGCCGCGGGCGGCGATGGCCGCGGCGGCGTGGTCCTGGGTGGAGAACACGTTGCACGACGCCCAGCGCACCTGCGCACCCAGCGCCTGCAGGGTCTCGATCAGCACCGCGGTCTGGATGGTCATGTGCAGCGAGCCGGAGATGCGCGCGCCGCGCAGCGGCTGCGTCGCCTCGTACTCCCGGCGGATGGCCATCAGGCCGGGCATCTCGCCCTCGGCGATGTTGATTTCCTTGCGGCCCCAGTCGGCCAGCTTGAGGTCGGCAACGCGGAAGTCGTCGCCGCGGGCAGCGTCCACTACTGCATTCATCTGAGTGCCTCTCTATCGGTCGATGGTTAGAGAGCGCCGTTGACAGTTCCGGCGGCCCACCGAGCCTGGCGTCTGGATCGACGCTGCAGCGCTCCTCGGTGGGCCGGCGGTGGCAAGACTACTTGATGCCCGCGTCGGCCGCCAGAGCGGCGGCCTTGTCGGTGTTCTCCCACGAGAAGCCGGGCCGGCCGAAGTGACCATAAGCCGCGGTGGCGCGGTAGATGGGCCGGAGCAGGTCCAGCATCTGCACGATGCCCTTGGGCCGGAGGTCGAAATGCTTCGCGATCAGTGCCTCGATCGTCTCGTCCGGCACCTTGCCGGTGCCGAAGGTGGTGGCCATGATGCTGGTGGGCCGGGCCACGCCGATGGCATAGGAAATCTGCACCTGGCAGCGGTCGGCGAGGCCCGCGGCCACCACGTTCTTGGCCACGTAGCGCGCCGCATAGGCGGCCGAGCGGTCCACCTTCGAGGGATCCTTGCCCGAGAACGCGCCGCCACCATGCGGCGCGGCGCCGCCGTAGGTATCGACGATGATCTTGCGGCCCGTCAGGCCGCAATCGCCCTGCGGGCCGCCCACCACGAAGCGGCCGGTGGGGTTGATCAGGTACTTGATCTCGCCCTTGACCAGCTCCTTCGGCAGCACGGGCTTGACGATCTCCTCGATCACGGCCTCGGACAGCTCCTTGTGGGCGATCTCCGGATGGTGCTGCGTGGACAGCACCACGGTGTCGATCGCGGACGGCCTGCCGTCCACGTAGCGGATGGTCACCTGCGACTTGGCGTCAGGGCGCAGCCACGGCAGCTTGCCGCTCTTCCTGAGCTGCGCCTGGCGCTCCACCAGGCGGTGCGAGAGGTGGATGGGCAGCGGCATCAGCTCGGGCGTCTCGCGCACGGCGTAGCCGAACATCAGGCCCTGGTCGCCCGCGCCCTGGTCGAGGTCCAGGCCCTTGCCCTCATCCACGCCCTGCGCGATGTCCGGCGACTGGGTGTCGTAGGCCACCAGCACCGCGCAGCCCTTGTAGTCGATGCCGTAGTCGGTGTTGTCGTAGCCGATGTCCTTGATCACCTGGCGGGCGATGCCGTGGTAGTCCACGCGCGCCGTGGTGGTGATCTCGCCGGCCAGCACCACCAGACCGGTGTTGCACAGGGTCTCGGCGGCAACGCGGGCCAGGGGATCCTCGGCCAGGATGGCATCGAGGATGGCATCCGAAATCTGGTCCGCGACCTTGTCCGGGTGGCCTTCCGAGACCGACTCCGACGTAAACAGATAGCTGTTGCTCATGCGTTGTCCCTGACCCTGTTGATTTCTAGCTGGACGCGCCGAAGACGGCTTCATAGCGCGCGTTGAATTCCCCGGGCGTGAAACGGTGGTTCTGGGTGCCGCGGGTCTCGATCTTCAGCGAACCCATCAGCGAGGCGATGCGGCCGGTGCGCTCCCAGGACAGCCCGTGCAGCAGGCCGTGCAGCAGGCCGGCGCGGTAGGCGTCGCCGCAGCCGGTGGGATCGACCACCGTGCGCGCCGGCGCCGGCGGGATGGCGAGCCGCCCGTCGCTGGTGAACACGCTCGAGCCCGCCTCGCCGTGCGTCACGACCAGCGCGGCCACGTGGCGGCACACCTCCGCCTCGCTCCAGCCGGTACGGTCGTGCATCAGGCTCCACTCGTACTCGTTCACCGCCACCCAGCTGGCCTGGCGGATGAACTCCTTGAGGTCCTCGCCGCCGAACATGGGCAGGCCCTGGCCCGGATCGAAGATGAAGGGAATGCCCGCCTCGGCGAACTGGGCCGCGTGCTGCACCATGCCGTCACGCCCGTCGGGGGCGACGATGCCGATGGCCACGTCCTTCGCCACTCCCACCTTGTTCAGGTGCGAGTGGCCCATCGCGCCGGGATGGAAGGCGGTGATCTGGTTGTTGGCGAGGTCGGTGGTGATGAAGGCCTGGCCGGTGTGCTCGGTGGGTACCACGCGGATGTAGTCGCGCGGCACGCCCTGGGCGTCCATCCACTCGGCATAGGGACCGAAGTCGTGGCCCACGGTGGCCATCACGTAGCCCGTGTCGCCCAGCAGCTTCAGGTTGTAGGCGATGTTGCCCGCGCAGCCGCCGAACTCGCGCCGCATCTGCGGCGCGAGGAACGAGACGTTCAGCATGTGCAGCTTGTCGGGGAGGATGTGGTTCCTGAAATGGTCCTCGAACACCATGATGGTGTCATAGGCCATCGAACCGCAGATCAGCGCCCTGCCGGGCCGGATGACGGGCTCCCTCAAGCGGCCTCCTTATTCGTCGTCCGCGATGCGCAGCGACAGGCCGGCCAGTTCCTCGGTGAACTTGATCTGGCAGGACAGGCGCGAGTAGCCGGGACGGTAGGTCGAGAGGTCCGACAGCAGGTCCTTCTCGTCCGAGTGCATGGGCGGCAGCTTGTCCTGCCACTCCGGGTCGATCCACACATGGCAGGTGGCGCAGGCGCACATGCCGCCGCAGACCGCGGCCACGCCGTACTCGAGATCCCGGAGGTTCTCCATCAGCGTGAACTTCGTGTTGCCGTCGATTTCGTGCTGGTTGCCGTCGCGGTCGGTAACCCTGATCAGAGCCATTGCGTGTCGCTGCCTTTCACCTGGATCCGTAAAGCAGGCCATTTTGCCTGCACCGGCAGGCAGTTATCCAGCATGAGTTTAGGCAATTGGCGGATAGGCCCGCTCCCACAGGCGGTTCAGCAGCCCGAAGCGCTCGCGCTGCAGGGCAAGACGCGCCCTGCCGGCGGCCATGCCGGCGCCCGCCGGGCCGATCACGTGGTCGATCAACGGTTCCAGCGCCGGGTAGTAGCTGAGCAGGCAGGCCCAGTCCCAGCTGGGATCGGAGACCTGCGCGTACTCCCAGTCCACCAGCTTCGGTTCCTCGCCCAGCAGGTTGCCGACCGAGAGGTCGCCATGCACCAGCGCGCGAGCGTGGTCGAGGTCGGCCAGCCGGGCGCTGATCTCCTCCACCCGCCGTACCTCAGGTTCCACCTCCCGCGCCGCCGCCGGATCGCGCCGCCGCAAGCGGTCCACGTACCCATGCGCCATCTGCACCGCGTCCGCTGCCGGCACGCCCTCGGGCGCCGACAGCGCATGCAGCATGGCCAGCCGTTCCCCCAGGCGGCGGGCGCCGGCCGGATCGAGCAGGTCGGACTCGTTCCACGGCCGGCCTTCGACATATTCCATCAGCAGCCAGCTGCCATCCGGCGCCGCCCGCAGCACGACCGGCGCCAGCCCCGCGGCCGCGGCAAGGCGGTGCGCGGCCAGCTCCGCCTGCGCCAGCGCGCCGGGACGGTTCACCGGCGGCAGGCGCCGCCGCCACACGAAGCGCCCCTCGCGGGTGTCGATGCGCACCACCTCGTTGCGGCCCTCCCCGCCCGGCAAGGGCACCACGGCCAGCGGCCGCCGCGCGCCGGCGCAGCCCGGCACCTGTGCGAGCACGTGTGCGGGAATCATGGCGAGGCGGCCTGGCGCCGGTACTTCGCGAGCCAGCTGAAGAAGCCGAGCGTGGAAATCACCAGGAACAGCACGTAGAGGATGGAGGAGACCACCAGGCCCTGCGAGAAGAACAGGTAGATGGACACGGCATCCACCGCGATCCAGTACAGCCAGTTCTCGATCGACACGCGCGCCACCAGCCAGGTGGCGAACAGGCCCGTGCAGGCCACCATCGAGTCGGTGAACGGGAAGGCGGAGGTGCCCTCGATGGCCAGCAGTCGCGAGAGCCCCAGGCTGACCACCACGCAGCCGGCCAGCGCGATCATGTGGCCGCGCAGGTGCCAGAAGCGGATGGGCCTGTCCTCCCTGCCGCGCGACCATTCCCACCAGCCGTACACGGCGGCGACCACATAGGAGGCCTGCAGCAGCGCGTTCATCGGCAGCCGTGCGCGCGCCGCCAGCACCATCAGGATGGCGGAGCTGATGCCGCCGAACACCCAGCCGAGCCGGCGCCGGCGCATGATCAGCACCACGTAGACGACGCCGGCGATGACCGCGAGCCACTCGGCCGGAGGCGTGTTGCGGACGCCCTCGATGAAGCGCCGCGCGAGTTCCTCAGTCATCGGGCAGAGGATAAGGTCCCAGGAACTTGGTGACGAACACCGACTTGCCGCCGGCGGCGAAGCTGGCGCCCATCTCCTCGCGCAGCGCCTCGAAGACCCGCGCGTGCTCGCCGAACACCTGCGTGCTCATGCGGTTGGTCGTGATGGTGAGGCCCGCGTGCCGGTTCAGGCGGTCGATGAAGTCCTGGATCCTCGGGATGTAGTCCTCGTCCAGCGGATACAGGCTGATCTCCACGGCGATGTCCATGGCTTCTCCTTGCGTTCAGAAGTTCAGCGTGGCGGTGATGCCGAAATGGCGCGGCTCGCCGAGCTGGGTATACAGCTTCTGCGGCCAGTCCGGCGGTTCGTTCGAGAAGAAGAAGCCGCGCACCGCGTAGCCCTCGTCGAACAGGTTGCGCACCCAGGCGTGCACGGCCCAGCGGCCGGTCTCGTAGCCGGCCTTCAGGTGGGTCAGCGCGTACGCCTTCGACTTCTGGTCGTGGTCGGTGGGCACGTCGAAGTAGAACGAATCCATGGCGGTGACGTCCACCCGCGCCATCAGTCCTCGGGCGCTGCGCCAGGTGGCATGGACGGCAGCCGTGTACGAAGGCGCATGCGCCTGCTCGCGCGAGGGCACCGGAATGGCCACGCCTTCCTCGACCCGGACGGCCCGGCCGGAGCGGCTGCGCAGCAGGCCCAGCGAGCCTCCCACCTCCAGCGCCGGCAGCAGGCGGTAGCCGAGCGCGGCCTCCAGGCCGGTGGTGTAGCCCTTCGGCAGGTTGTCGGTGATGAATTCGTAGCTGTTCGGATCGGAGGGATCGAGCTGCCGGCCCGTACGCACCTGCTGGTCGCGGCGCCACTGGTAGAAGGCGCTGAGACTGGCATGGCCACGCCCGGCGGCCAGCGGGGCGCGCAGGCCGGCCTCGAGGTTCCACAGGTACTCCGGATCGAAGCTGCGCAACGCCCCGGCCTCCTCTTCGTCCTCGGCCAGCACGCCGAGGTTGAAGCCGCCGGCCTTGTAGCCACGCGACAGCGACAGGTAGGTGCTGCGCCCGCCGGCGAACTCGCGCGCCAGCGACACCTGGCCGCCGAGCATGCGGTCGGTGGCCGACAGGCGCGAGCTGCGGGGCACCCCGTCGATGAGGCCGGCATCGGCGTAATGCGCGCGGCGCTGCTCGTAGCGCAGGCCGGCGGACCAGCGCCAGTCTCCGGTGAGGTAGCCATCGAGCTGGCCGAACAGTGCAAGGTTGGTGGCGCGGTAGCGGTGCGCGAGCTCGTCCGTGCCCTCCCACACTTCCTCGCCGGGCCCGGCCCAGGCGCCGTCGGTGCGGTCCTCGCCGTGCTCGCGCAGGCGCTGGGCATAGGCGCCCACCAGCCACGCCACCGGGCCGCCGGGCACCGCATCCGGCGAGGCCAGGCGCAGTTCCAGCGTGCGGATGGTGCGCTCGCGCGCATAACGGCCGAAGTACTGGTAGACATAGGGCGCCCAGCTTTCCGCATTGCCCCAGTCGGCATCGAAGCTGTTGACGCTGTCCGAATTGGCGTAGGTGGCGATGGCGGTGAAAAGGTTGCCACCCCAGGCGGTGCTCTCCAGGCGCAGCGAGGCGCCGTTGGCACGCTGCGAGTCCTTGCCGGGTTGATCCGACAGGGTCACGCGCGAGTTGTCCAGCGCCCAGGCATCGTAGCCATTGTCGATGTCGGCGTGCAGGTAGGTGAAGTCGAGGCGCGTGCGCTCGCCCGCGAACCAGCGCCACTTCACGCGCGTGGTCAGCTCGTCGTAGCCATTGGTGTCGTCGCGGCCGAGGAAGGCGTTCTCCATGAAACCGTCGCCCTCGGACTTCCGCACCGAGATCCGCCACGCCGAATCAAGCGCGTCGGCCGCACCCGTGGCGGCAAAGCCCAGCGAACGGGCGCCGAAGTCTCCGCCGCCGGCCTCGATGCGCACGCCACCGTCGCGGTCCGGCTCCTCGCCGCGCACCACGACCAGCCCGGCCAGCGCATTGGCGCCGCGATGCGTGCCCTGCGGGCCGCGCAGCACCTCGATCTGCCCCACGTCGAACAGCGTCGCGGGCATGCCGAGGCCGGAGAAGTCGATGTCGTCGATCAGGAAGCCCACCGAAGGATTCGGCGCGCCCTCGTACTGTTCGCGCTCGCCGATGCCGCGGATCTGGAAGTAGCGCGGCCGGGAGGTGCCACCCGCCCAGTTCAGGTTGGGCACCAGGTTCAGCACGTCCTGGAAATGCTGTTGCCCGGCATCGCGCAGCGTGCGGGCATCGAGCACGGTGACGCTGGCCGGCACCTCGTCGAGCCGCTGCTCGCGCAGCGTGGCGGTGACCAGGATTTCAGCCAGTTCGTCTTCAGGCTCGGCCGCGGGAACCGCCGTCGCGAGGCCGAGAAGGGGCAAGGCCAGCGACATCGCCGCCGGCGCACATCGGTGCAGATGGACAGGACGCATGACAGATCCTCATTCGTTCGCAATGAAGATCCGATAGACGCGAGCTGGAAAGCGAAGGATCGAACGGCCCGGATGGGCCGGTAATACCTGCTCCCTACGCCGGTACTAACCGGATCAGGTTCAACGGGTCCGCCGGCGCATCCGGGCGTCTCAGGTCCAAGATCGTGGACCACCCCAAGGCAGGGGCTATGTTAGCTTGCACCTTCACGAAAGCAAGCCGCAGCAGGAGCCGCATGCCCACCGTCCGTGTCTACCAGGTCGATGCCTTCACCACCACGATCTTCACTGGCAACCCGGCCGGCGTGGTGCTGGACGCGGAGAGGCTGGACGAACAGCAGATGCGCATGCTGGCGCGCGAGCTGAACAGCGGCGACACCGCCTTCGTGATGCCGCCGGCCGGCCCGGACGAGGACCTGCACGTGCGCTTCTTCTCGCCGCGCAAGGAGATGGCCTTCGTCGGCCACGCGACGCTGGCGGCGCACGCGGTGCTGCAGAAGCTCGACCCGCGCCCGGTGCGCCGCCAGGGAGGCCGGACCGGCGTGGTGGAGGTGCGCGCCACCGGACACGGGCTGGCCATCAGCCAGCCCGCGCCGGCCCCCGGGCGTGAGATCTCCGCGGCGGGACTGGACGAGGTGCTGTCGCTGCTCGGCCTGGACCGCAGCCAGCTCGAGGCGGCGGCCACGCCGCGCGTGTTCGGCACGGCCAATACCCGCCTGCTGCTGCCCCTGAAGAATGCGGCCGCACTGGATGCCGCGCATCCCATGCTGGAGGCGCTGGCGGCGCTGTCGCCGCGCATCGGCGCGCAGGGCTACTTCCTGTACGTGCACGGCCGCGACGAGGGCGGCGTGTTCACCGAATCGCGGATGTTCTGCCCGGCGCTGGGCATCGACGAGGATGCGGTCAGCGGCAATGCGCACACCATGCTGGGCGTGCAGCTGCTGCTGCAGGGACTGCTGCCGGCGGAGGGCGGCATCGCGCGCTTCACCGGCCTGCAGGGCCGGCACCTGGGCCGCGGCGGGCGCGTGGCCGTGGAACTGGCGCTGGATGCGGATGGCCGCGCGCACACGGCCACCATCGCCGGCCACGCCGCCATCGTGTTCGAGACGACGATTACCCTGCCGTGATCACAGCGGCCTGAGCAGCGCGGCGTACTCGCGCGCCTTGGCCCGGTAGGCGGCATTGCCCTTGCGCATCCATTCCAGGTCGCGCTCCTGCACCTGGCGCACCACCCTGCCGGGAGAACCGAACACCACCGAGCCATCGGGAATGACGGTATTGGGCGTGATCAGCGCGCCGGCGCCGATCAGGCAGCCCGCACCGATGCGCGCGCCGTCCAGCACCGTGGCACGGTTGCCCACCAGCGTGCCGTCACCGATGTGGCAGCCATGCAGCAGCACGCCGTGGCCGATGGTCACCTCGCGGCCGACGATCACCGGCACGCCGGGATCGACGTGGATGATGCTGCCGTCCTGCACGTTGGTGCCCTCGCCGATGTGGATCCAGTCGTTGTCGCCGCGCAGGACCGCGCCGAACCACACGCTGGCCTCGTTGCCGAGGCGCACCGAACCGATGACGTCGGCGCTCGGGGCCACGTAGTACACACCCTCGGCCTGGAGCCTGCGCTCGCCATAGGAATAGATCATCGCCGTGCCTTCTTCAGTGTCCGGGAACCAGGTCGGAGATGTCGCCGCCGATGGCCGGCGACACGTCGTTCAATCCGCGCAGGACGATGTTGGGCAGCAGCGTGTCGAGCGCCACCTCTCCATCGGCCCACACCAGCATGACCAGCGCCCGGCGCGGCGCCAGCCACAGCCGCGCGCCACCGCCCAGGTCGAAGGCCGTGCCATCGCGGGCGAGGAAGGGTTCATCGCCCTGCGATGAAGCCTGCTGCCGCGAAAGCACCTGCCGCACCGCATCCGCGGAAACGATCCGCTCGCCCAGGTAGGCGCCGGTGCCGGCCAGCAGGTCGCCCACGCGCATCCAGTCATCCAGCCGCGCCTCCACGCAGCACCGGCGCGGCCCGCCGCCGCGGTCGAGCAGCCGGGCGTCCTGCGCGCGCAACGGCTGCCACAGCCGCTCCGAAACCAGCTTCGCCGCCTGCGCCGCATCCGCGGCGTCATCCTCGGGCCGGTGCAGGGCG
>QGUX01000230.1 GCA_003242275.1 Pseudomonadota bacterium
ACGAGCCCAGATCGTCAAGCCAGCCAGCGTGCACACTTTGAGACATTCGTTCGCGACGCACTTGCTGGAGGCCGGCTACGACATACGTACTGTCCAGGAGTTGCTAGGTCATAGCGATGTAAAAACCACCATGATCTACACGCACGTGCTGAACCGCGGCAGCCGGGGCGTCGTCAGTCCGTTCGACGTTGGCTGACGCCGCTCACCGAATCTCAACCGATTCCAACCGCACCGCCATCCTCCGCGCACCCCACGTCCCCGGCTTCCCTCTGAACACCCCAGGCACCTGCGTCCCGCACTTCAGGCACGCTCCGCTTTCGCTCAACCGCCACTCCCCCAGCTCATACCAATCCCTTTCGATCACACGCTCTCCACACCCATGGCAGTAGGTGCTCGAACCGACGGAGTCGTGCACATTCCCCGTGTAGACGTGCCGTGGGATTCCCCTGATTTCCCTGACACCAAGGTTAAGTGTGATGATGACCTTGGAGGTACAGGATGGGAAGGCGATTCTTTACAGCGGAGTTCAAGCACGAAGCGGTCAAGCTGGTGCTGGAACGGGGGATGACGGTCAGCCAGGCGGCCAAGGATCTGGGGTTGCACCAGAACGTTCTGCGGACCTGGGTTCGGGATGCCAAGAGCAACGGCAAGCATGCGTTCCCTGGCCGTGGCAAGCAGCGGCCTGACGATGCCGAGGTGGCGCGGCTCAGAAGGGAGTTGGCCAAGGTTCAGACCGAGCGGGACATTTTAAAAAAAGCCATCGCCTACTTTGCGAAGGAACCTCGGTGAGGTTCGCGTTCATCGCAAAGCACCGAGGGATATGGGCGGTGAAGGACTTATGCGAGGTGCTCGGTGTCTCGCGTGGCGGGTTCTACGAGTGGCTGGGGCGCCCCCAGAGCCAGCGTTCGAAGGACAACCAGGAGCTTACGGAACAGATCCGCAAAAGCTTCCGGCTCAGCGACAGCACCTACGGGAGCCCGAGAGTCGTGCGTGACCTGCGGGACTGGGGCTATCCGAGCAGCGTCAACCGAGTGGCCCGGCTGATGCTTGCAGCGGGCCTTAAGGCCCGCTGCAAGCGGCGTCGGCTTCCAGTGGATGGTGGGGTGCGGCCCGAGAGCTGCATTGCCCCGAACCTGCTGGATCGGCAGTTCGAGGCCACCGGTCCGAACCAGCGTTGGGTGGCGGACTTCACGTACATCTGGACGAGCGAGGGCTGGCTGTATTTTGCGGTGGTACTGGATCTGTTCTCGCGGCGTATCGTCGGCTGGTCGATGAGCAGCGAGATGACCTCTCAGCTGGTCACAGATGCGCTGATCATGGCGATCTGGCGGCGCGGCAGGCCTCAAGAGCTGCTGCATCACTCCGATCAAGGCAGTCAGTACACCAGCGAGCAGTTCCAGCGGTTGCTGGGGGATCAGGGGATCACCTGCAGCATGAGCCGATCCGGCGACGTCTGGGACAACTCGGCGATGGAGAGCTTCTTCTCGAGCCTGAAGATCGAGCGGGTGCATCGGCGCCACTACCAGACGAGGGACCAAGCAAAGGCCGATCTGTTCGACTACGTGGAGCGGTTCTACAATCCGTATCGGCGACACTCGACGATCGGTTATGTCAGTCCTGCACAGTTCGAAAGAGCTGCAGGGCTACGTTAGGACGGTGTCAGGAGAATCGGGGGAATCCCAAAATGCGCTCTAGCCGGAACGTACCGGCACCGCTGCCGAGGGTCACCGGCGAGCGTAACAGATCAGGAAATGCGCTCTAGCCGGAACGATCTGGACTGCGGACAACATCACTGCCGCGAGCGTAACAGATCAGGAAATGGGTAGCGGATTCTTAACCAGTTGCCCCAACCTGCGCCGCCAACCGCTCGCGCTCTTCGGCGAAACTCGTGCCCAGTTCCCGGAACCGGAGTCGCAGTTGCGCGATCACCGCCTGGGCCTCCGGGTCATCCTGTCCAGTGCCGGCCACGCGATCGGCGTCGAGCACCAGCAGGACCTGGTCGGGAGAACGCAGCATCACGCCGTTCTCGGTGTCCGTCACCTCGCCAGCGAACTGGTGCCACTGCGGCGAGGAGGGCGGATACTCGTCCCAGTAGCCGGGCTCGACCCAGCCCAGTCCGTCCGGCATGCGGTAGACGAGGGCTGCCGCGCGAACCATCGGCGGATCCATCACAATGATGATCGCAGGGCCCAGTGGCAGCATCAGCAAGGCCCCGGATCATCCATCGCTGCTGGCCGGTGATCAGCGCGTGATCAGCGCGACGATGGCTTCGCCGGCCTCGGCCGTGCTTACCGCCTTGCCCCCAGCGGCGATATCCGCCGTGCGCAAGCCGCCGTCCAGCGCCCTGGCCACCGCGTTCTCGATGGCGCGCGCCTCGGCCTCGAGCCCCAGCGAATGCCGCAGCAGCAGCGCTGCGGACAGGATGGTGCCGACCGGGTTGGCGATGCCCTTGCCGGCGATGTCGGGGGCGGAGCCGTGGATGGGCTCGTACAGGCCGCGGCGGCCGTCGCCCAGCGAGGCCGAGGGCGACAGGCCCAGCGAGCCGGCCAGCATCGAGGCCTCGTCGGTGAGGATGTCGCCGAACATGTTCTCGGTGACGATCACGTCGAAGTCCGCGGGACGGCGGATCAGGTGCATGGCAGCCGCATCCACCAGGATGTGCTCGAGCTGCACCTCGGGGAACTCGTCCTTCACCACGCGCGTGACCACCTCACGCCACAGGCGGGAGGTGTCGAGCACGTTCGACTTGTCGATGGAGGTCAGCTTGCCACGGCGGGACTTCGCCAGCTGCGCGGCCACGCGCGTGACGCGCTCGATCTCGGCGGCGGTGTAGCTGCACAGGTCCGAGGCCTCGGTGGCGGTGCGGCGCTTCTCGCCGAAGTAGATGCCGCCGGTCAGCTCGCGCACGAACACCAGGTCCACGCCGCGCACCACCTCGGGCTTGAGCGTGGTGGAGTCGGCCAGGGCAGGGTGCACGGCCACCGGGCGCAGGTTGGCGTACACGCCCAGTTCGCGGCGCAGCTTCAGCAGGCCGGCCTCGGGGCGCAGCTTGGCGTCCGGCGCCGACCACTTCGGTCCGCCGATGGCGCCGAGCAGGATGGCGTCGGCCGCCAGGCAGCTCTTGAGCGTTTCATCAGGCAGCGGGTCGCCGTGGTTGTCGATGGCCACGCCGCCGAAGTCGCGCGCGTCGAACGTGAACTCGTGGCCGAACAGGGCGGCCACCTTCTCCAGCGCACGCACGCCCTCGCGCGTGACCTCCGGGCCGATGCCGTCGCCGGCCAGGACCGTGATGCTTGCCTTCATCCAGGAACTCCAGCTTGGAAGGAAAGCGGGCGCCAACCGGCGCCCGCGAGAATGGTCAGTAACCCAGCGCCTCGCGCCGCTTCTCGTACGCGGTGATGGCTGCGTCCTGCGACAGCAGGTAGCCGAGCTGGTCCACGCCCTGCATCAGGCAGTAGCGGGCGAAGGGCTCGATGGGGAAGGACACGGCGCGGCCGTCCGGCAGCTTCAGCGCGCGCGCCTCCAGGTCCACGGTGACCTCCACGCCGGGATTGGCCTTCAGCCACTCCAGCGTGTCCGCGTCCACGATCACCGGCACCAGGCCGTTCTTCAGCGAGTTGGAGCGGAAGATGTCGGCGAAGCTGGTGGAGATGACAGCGCGGATGCCGAAGTCGGTCAGCGCCCAGGGCGCGTGCTCGCGCGAGGAGCCGCAGCCGAAGTTGTCGCCGGCCACCAGCACCTGCGCGCCGGCTGCCTCGGGCCTGTTCAGCACGAACTCGGGGTTGGGCGAACCATCGGCCAGGTAGCGCCAGTCGGCGAACAGCTGCTGGCCCAGGCCTTCCTTCGACGTGGTGCGCAGGAAGCGGGCGGGGATGATCTGGTCGGTATCGATGTCGTTGACCGGCAGCACCACGGTGCGCGAGGTCACGCGGGTGAATCCTTGCATCACATCAACTCCCGCGGGTCGGTGATCACGCCGCGCACGGCCGAGGCCGCGGCGGTGAGGGGGCTGGCCAGCAGGGTGCGCGCGCCCACGCCCTGGCGGCCCTCGAAGTTGCGGTTGCTGGTGGACAGGGAATACTGGCCCTTGCCCACGGTGTCGCCGTTCATGCCCAGGCACATCGAGCAGCCGGACTCGCGCCACTCCGCGCCGGCCTCGATGAAGATGCGGTCCAGGCCCTCGGCCTCGGCCTGCTTCTTCACCTGCTGCGAGCCGGGCACCACCAGCATGGTCACCCCGTCGGCGACGCGGCGGCCCTTGAGCACGCTGGCGGCGGCGCGCAGGTCGGTCAGGCGCGAGTTGGTGCAGCTGCCGATGAACACCACGTTCACCGGCGAGCCGGCGAGCTTGTGGCCGGGCTCGAAGCCCATGTAGGCCAGCGCGCGCTCGAACACCGGGTCATCGCTGGTGGTGGGCACATGGCCCGTCACCGGCGCCACCAGGCCCGGGTGCGTGCCCCAGGTGACCATGGGATCGATGGTCGAGGCATCCAGCACCACCTCACGGTCGAACACCGCGCCCTCGTCGGTGGCCAGCGTGCGCCAGTCGGCCACGGCACGCTCCCAGGCCTCGCCCTGCGGCGCGCGCGGGCGACCCTTGAGGTATTCGAAGGTGGTCTCGTCCGGCGCGATCATGCCGGCACGCGCGCCGGCCTCGATGGACATGTTGCACACGGTCATGCGCTCATCCATGTTCAGCGCGCGGATGGCAGGCCCGCGGAACTCGATCACGTGGCCGGTGCCGCCGCCCACGCCGATCCTGCCGATGATGGCCAGCACCAGGTCCTTGGCGGTCACGCCCGGGCGCAGCTGGCCATTGACCGTGATTGCCAGCGTCTTCGGCTTGGACTGCAGCAGGCACTGCGTGGCCATCACATGGCCCACCTCGGTGGTGCCGATGCCGAAGGCCAGCGCGCCGAAGGCGCCGTGCGTGGAAGTGTGGCTGTCGCCGCAGACGATGGTCTTGCCCGGCTGGGTGGCGCCCAGCTCCGGCCCGATCACATGCACGATGCCGCGCTTGTCGCTGGTGAGGTTCAGCAGCTCCACGCCGAACTCGGCGCAGTTGGCCTCCAGCTGCTTCACCTGCTTCGCGGCCGACTCGATGGTGAAGGGCACGCCGCCGAACACCTGCTCGGTGCGGGTGGGCGTGGAATGGTCCATGGTGCCCAGGGTGCGGTCCGGGCGGCGCAGCTTCAGGCCCCGCGAGCGCAGCTCGGAGAAGGCCTGCGGCGAGGTCACTTCGTGGATCAGGTGCAGGTCGATGTACAGCACCGCCGGCGTGTCCGGCGTCTGCGGTACGACTTCATGCCGCTCCCAGACCTTCTGGAAGAGCGTCTTCGGGGCAGTCATCGGTCAACCTCTAGGCGGTGGCGGCGCGCGGTGCGGCCGACATGTCGACCGGGTCCAGCCATCCGTAGCGGTCCTCCGCGGCGCCTGTGAGGATCGAGAAGAAGGCGTTCTGCAGCTTCTCGGTGATGGGGCCGCG
>QGUX01000405.1 GCA_003242275.1 Pseudomonadota bacterium
CCCCGTGGGGTTGACTTCTGCCAGTTCCATAAGTTTTTCTACTCCCTCCCTGTCCGGGTCCTCGTCTTCCAGCCGGTTGCCGATGCCGGCCCCTCCTGCAGGCTCACCTCGCGGCGCTCGGCAGTGACCACCACTTCCTGCAGCTCCTGGAAGCCATCGGCAGCGGCCATGGCGGCGCCGGATGCGATGCCGCCCGCGGCCAGTGCAATGCGGGGAAGGCCCCAGGGGATCCTTGTTGTCATTGTTGGCTCCTTGCGATACTCGAGACTGCACGCAGTCTAGTGAGTCCATCGCGGGCCGGGGCACACCAATACTGTCTGGTGCCATAAGAACGGGCCGATGGCGCGCAGCAATGCGCCGGAATCCATCCGGCCTGAATAGCGGCGAGTCCCGCTGCGTCTTACAGCTTGGCCAGGCCGGCCTTCGCGATCGCCTTCACTGCTTCCAGCTGCTTCGGATCCGGCTTGTCCGGATCACCGCTGCTGAAGCAGACGGTGATGCCCTGCCTGCCATTGCGCGCATAGATGCGGCCGAACAGTAGAACGCCGCGTCACCGACGCCGGCACACGTCCGTCGTCTCGCCCCCGAGCTCCAGCGTCTCGCGGAGCTCCGGGAACCTCTCCGGCGTCGCCTGCCAGAGGGCGAGCGTGACGGAGTCGAACGGCGCGTGGAACAGGCAGGTCGAGCCTTCTGTCGTCGAGACAGGGTCGGAAGACTTGATCGCCAGGCCCGAAGCCTGCGAGAGCTCGGCAAGGCTGAGCAGCGTGCAGGCATCCGGCGATTGCGCGGCATGCGCAGCGGGTGGCAGGCAACTCAACAGGATTGCGGTCGCCAGTGAATGAAGCTGCCGGAGGCACGGCCGGACAGAGCAGTCCTTTTGTCGCCAATGCCCAATCCCTTGGGCAATCCGGTACTTACGCGCTCATCCTTACCCCTGGGCCGTCCAGTTTGTTGCCTCGTGACTCGACAACGACCACGCCGCCGACAACGCCTCGGCCTGCCGTAGCACCGTTTGCACGGCAGCGTCCTGGAGGTCCGGCGGGTAGCCGTACTTGCGCAGGATGCGCTTGACCAGCACGCGCATGCGGGCGCGGGCCGATTCCCGGTGCGCCCAGTCCACCGTCACGTTCTCCCGCAGGCTCACCAGCAGCTCGTGGGCGATCACCTTGAGCTGGTCGTCGCCCATCACCTGCACGGCGCTTTCGTTCTCGGCCAGGGCGTCGTAGAAGGCGATTTCCTCCTCGGTCAGCCCCTGCTCTTCCCCTCGCTGGCGCGCCGCGCGGATGTCTTTGGCCAGCTGGATCAGTTCCTGCAGCACCTCGGCGGTGGTGATGGCGTTGGCGTGGTAACGGGCCACCGCGTCCTCCAGCCGCTCCGAAAACGCCTTGGTCTGCACCACGTTGGCCTTGCTGCGCGAGCGGATGCCGTCGTTGATGAGCTTGCGCAGGGCCTCCAGCGCCAGGTTCTTCTTCTCCATCTGCTGGACCTCGGCCAGGAACTCGTCCGAGAGGATGGAGATGTCCGGGCTCCTGAGCCCGGCGGCCTTCAGGATGTCCACGATCTCGGT
>QGUX01000231.1 GCA_003242275.1 Pseudomonadota bacterium
CGTGGATGGCCAGGCTCTGGTAGGCACCGGCACCGCGGTTGTCGTTGTCGAACCGCCAGTCGATGTTCGGGAAGTACACCGGCTTGGAATTGACGTACTTCGCGCCCTTGATGGTGTTCTCGGTGGTGACGCCGGAGCTGGTGAACAGCAGCCAGGACAGCGCGCCCGCCTTGCGGGTCTTGTTGTCCTGGTAGTTCACGAACGTGGTGTTCGCCACGTCGACGCGATAGTCGTAGTACTCGTAGCCACGGATCGGGAAGTCGGGGATCTTCGGCTTCGGCAGGCTGCGGCCGGCCGCCTTCTCCTCCGGCGTGCGCGGATTGCCGACGTTCTCGGTTTCGGCCACGAACAGCGAGTCGGTCACCAGCGAGGTGAATGCCTCGCTGCCGAAGGCGCCGGAGGACATCGTGAAGCCGATGGCGTTGTCCGCCGTCTTCAGGTTCCGCACGACAAACAGCTCGCCACGGCCCCAGAAGCCGCCATTGCGGTTCTTGTAGGTGGTGAGGTTGTCGAAGTGCGTCTCGAGGGTCCGGCTGTTGGCGTCAGCGGGATTTTCCTTGGGCAGGTAGGTGTTGCCGGCCAGCCCGAAGGTGTTGTCGACGTTGATGTTGCGGTCGAACATGAACCCATCGAAGTTCGAATGGGCCACGTTGTCGCGGAACTCGCGCAGCTTGGTGCGCCGCGGCCAGGTGTTCTTGCTGATCTCCGTGTCCAGGAACTGGCCGTTCGGGTGCTCGGGCAGGGACAGCCAGAAGCCGTTGGCGTCGGAGCCGGCCGCCACGTTGCCGATGAACACGTTGTCCGGATTGGTGATCCAGTAGGAGGCGACCGTGTTGTCCGAGGGCAGCAGGGTGTCCTTGCCGGACCAGCTCTCCTGCCGGTAGGCCATGCGCTCCTCGTACTTGTGGTCGGCCTCGCCGTTGGCCTGCAGGTTGGTCGGCCGGCACGGCTTGGTGGGATGGCACTTGGTCTGGATCGCCAGGTTGCTGACGAACACGTTGCCGGTCTCGATGCCGTCCTCCAGGAAGAAGCAGTGGCCCACGTTGTTGTAGGTCACGTTGTTCTCGATGCGGAGGTTGTTGGTGCCGTGGATGGTCACGCAGCGGCTGTAGGTGTCGTGAATGGCCGCGTTCTTGATGTACTGGCCGGTGGCGTCGCCCACCAGGTGCCAGTGGATGGGGTAGCGCGCCAGCACCAGGTGCTGGCCCATGCGATGCAGCTCGACGCTCGAGACGTACATCTTCGACGATGGCATGGCCATGATGTGGCCGCCGAAGAAAGACTCGGCCGCATCCTCGGAGGCCTGGATCTTGATGTTGCGCGTCAGCAGGCCCACCTCGCCGCGCTCGTCCACGTCGAAGGTGATCTTGCCGAAGTGCATGTACTCCAGCGGACGGTCGAGCGTGATGCGGTTGCCGCTGATGGCGGTGATCTTCCGCTTCTCGGCCTGGCGCGCATCGTAGTCCGTGGACGCCAGCACGATTTCGTCGCCAACGACCCAGCCCTTCGCGTCCAGCACCTCGATCTGGGTGGCCCCGGCATTGGCCGTCTTCGCCAGCTTGGTCCAGGTGTGGGTACGGTTGCCATGCAGGTTCAGCGTGCCGCCGGAGATCATGATGCCGCGGTCGCCCATGCCGGCCATGATGTCCTCGCCCTTCACGTTGTCGGTGAAGGTGATGGTGGCCTTGCGGGTGTGCGGACGGTCGGCAGTGCCGATCTCAAGCTCGCCGTGGAGCATGATCCACTCGGTGGTCAGCTCCAGGTCGGCGTCGTCGGAGAACACCAGCTTGCCGTCGATGGACAGGCCATTGAGCGGCGGCGGGCTGACATCGAGGATGACGTGCTTGTCCTTGCTGATGACGACCTTGTCGCCCGCGGCCGGAACCTTGCGGTTCGGCCAGGTGGCGGGATCGGACCACCTGGTTGGCGTGACGGCCTGCGCCGCCGCGTCCTGAACGTGACCGACAGTGAGCAACCCGCCAAGCAGGACCGCGGGAACCAGCGATCCCAGCACGGCCGAACGGGAACCTTTGTACATGGCGATGAGCCCCCCGAATTTCTTGAAGTTCGCCGAATATTCCGGATGCCCGGAGAATAGCGCGAGAGTCCGGTGCGGGCCAAATTGGCGGACGTGGCGACGCCCGTCCTGCCTGCCGGGAATCTGGCGGCATCCGAAAAAGGCCGCCCGTACGTCGGGGGCCGCACGCCGGAGCGTGCTCATCGCCGCACCACGATGCTGGCCTGGGTATCCAGCGGACCGAACTGATCCCTGCCAACGCCCTTCGGGGGTTCCGTCACCACGAGCTTCACCCAGACCGCGTCCGGCGCCTTGAAATAGGAAGTCTCGGTCGCCTTGCGCAGGGCTTCGAGGCTGTCCTGCCGCTTGCCCGAGGTTGCGGTGGTGAATCCTGGCAGCTCGAAAATGACCCAGGAGCCCCTGGCCATTTCAGTCAGGCTGATGGGGAGCTCCGCCCTTTCGGTCTTCACGCGGATCTCGGTCCCTGCGCGCACCGTGCTCTGGTTGGCCGTGATGCTGAAGTCCCTGCCATTGCGGCTCAGGACGATGGGCTGCGGGGAGGCACCCCCGGGCCCCGGCCCGGCCCCGCGTGGCGGCCCGCCGGCCCGCGCGGGCGCAGCCGCCGCCGACCGCACGGCCACATCCTTCAGCGCGAGGCCCGCACCCCTCGTGGGCCCGGGCCTGGCGGGGCTGAACTGGATGCGCCCGATGTCGCCCGCGCACACCGCAGCGTTCCAGGCGGGCTCGATCCTGCAGGTGTCGTCCGTGGCGACGCTGTTGTTCTCGCCGTCGTGGATCAGCACATAGGAATCGGCAATGCCGGTCGTCGAACCGTCCAGGTCGTGGATGGCCGCGGTCCGGTAGGCCACGCCATTGCGGTTGTCGCTGTCGAACCGGGGGTCGATCCTCGGGAAATACACCGGCTTGGCATTGACGAACTTCGCGCCACTGACGGTGTTCTCGGTGGTCACGCCGGCGCCCGTGTACAGCAGCCAGGTCAGTGCCCCGGACTTGCGCAGGCCGTTGTCCTGGTAGTTCACGAAGGTCGTGTTCACCACGTCGTGGCGGTAGTCGTAGTACTCGTAGGCATGGATCGGGTAATCCGGAATCAGGGGTTTCGGCAGGCTGCGGCCGTAGGCCTTTTCCTCCGGCGTTCCGGGGTTGCCGATGTTCTCGGTCTCGCCCACGAACAGTGAATCGACCACCCGCGAGGTGAACAGGTCATCGCCGAAGGAACCGGTCGAATGCGTGAAGCCGATCGCATTGTCCGCCGATTTCAGGTTCCTGAAGACGTGCATCTCGCCCCTGCCCCAGACGCCGCCGTTGCGGTTCTTGTAGGTGGTGAGGTTCTCGAAGTGGGCTTCCACGCTCCTGCTTTCCGGATCGGCCGGGTTCTCCTTGGGCATGTACGAGGGACCTGCCAGGCCGAAGGCGTTCTCCACGTTGATGTTGCGGTCGAACATGAAGCCGTCGTAGCTGGAGTGCGCCACGTTGCCCCTGAATGCACGCAGCGGCGTGCGGCGCGGCCAGATGTCCCGGGCGATGTCCGAGTCCAGGAACGCGCCGATCGGGTGCTCCGGCAATGACAGCCAGAAGCCGTTCGCGTCGGAGCCGGCGGCCACGTTGTCGATGAAGGCGTTGTCGGGATTGGTGATCCAGTAGGAGGCGACCGTGTTGTCCGAGGGCAGCAGGGTATCGCCACCGAAGAAACTGGACTCGCGGTAGGCCTGGCGATTCTCGTTCGTGACCCCGCTTTCTCCGTTGGGAGCGAGGTTGGTCGGCCGGCACGGCCTGGCGGGATGGCACTTGGTCTGGATCGCCAGGTTGCGCACGAACTCGTTGCCGGTTTCGATGCCGTCCTCGAGGAAGAAGCAGTGGCCCACGGTGTTGTAGGTCACGTTGTTCTCGATGCGCAGGTTGTGCGTGCCGTGGACGGTGACGCAGCGGTTCCAGGTGTCGTGGATGGCCGAATTGCGGATGTACTGGCCGTCGGCGTCACCGACGAGGTGCCAGTGGATGGGGTAGCGCGCCAGCGTCAGGTGCTGGCCCATGCGCTGGAACTCCACGCCGGCGATGTACATCTTCGAGGAGGGCATGGCCATGATGTGGCCGCCGAAGTAGCTCTGCCCGGCATCCTCGGAGGCCTGGATGACGATGTTGCGCGTCAGCAGGCCCACCTCGCCGCGCTCGTCCACGTCGAAGGTGATCTTGCCGAAGTGCATGTACTCCAGCGGACGGTCGAGCGTGAGGGTATTGCCGCTGATGGCGGCGATGGTGCGGCGCTCGGCCTGGCGCGGGTCGAAGTCGGTGGAGGCCAGCACGATCTCATCGCCGACAGTCCACTCCTTCGCGTCCAGCACCTCGATCTGCGTGGCGCCCCGGTTGGCGGTCTTCGCCAGCTTGGTCCACGTGTGCGTGCGGTTGCCGTGCAGGTTCAGCGTGCCGCCGGAGATCATGATGCCGCGGTCGCCCATGCCGGCCATGATGTCCTCGCCCTTCACGTTGTCGGTGAAGGTGATGGTGGCCTTCCTGGTGTGCGGGCGGTCCGCCGTGCCGATGGTCAGCTCCCCGTGCAGCATGATCCACTCGGTGGTCAGCTCCAGGTCGGCGTCGTTGGAGAACACCAGCTTGCCGTCGATCGACAGTCCGTTCAGTGGCGGCGGGCTGACGTCGAGGATGATGGTCTTGTCGCGCGCGATGGTGACCTTGTCACCGGCGGCCGGCACCTTGCGGTTCGGCCAGCTGGCCGGATCGGACCAGCGTGTCGCCGAGTCCTGCGCGTGCAGCACCGTCGGCAGGCCGGAGGCCAGCAGCACGGGAACCAGCGTGGCGAGCAGTGTTGAGCGGAATGGCTTGCCCATTGAATCGACCCCCAATTGTTCTTTGCGGCAGAGCATAGCGTGAACGGATGAAACGGTCTCATCCGGAAGGGCCCGGCCTCAAACGGATTGCGAAAAACCCATGTCCAGCGAAAAGCGAAAAGAAAAGGCCCCCGGTCCTTGGAGACCGGGGGCCGTGGAGCAGGCCTTGCGGCCGCCGCCTAGCGGCTGACCGCCAGGTTGGCGCTGCCGGCGCGGCGGTTGTTGGGCACCGACACCAGCTTCACCCACAGGCCGTCCTTCGACTTGTAGTACGAGGTCTCGGTGGCCTGGCGCAGGGCATCGAGGCTGGTCACCTCCTTGCCCGCGGTCGCGTTCTTGAAGCCCGGCAGCTCGAGGATGAGCCAGGAGCCCGGATCCATCTCGCTGAGGCCGAGGTTCACGGTCGGCCGCTCGGTCACCACCTTGATCTCGGTGCCGGCGCGCACATTGGTGGCGTTCAGGCCGCGCTCGGTCAGGTTGAACTCCTTGCCGTTGCGCACCAGCACCAGCGGCGGCTGCGG
>QGUX01000406.1 GCA_003242275.1 Pseudomonadota bacterium
AGGTGATCCAGTACATCTACGGCAAGTACGGCCGCGAGCGCGCGGCGCTGGCGGCCACGGTGATCACCTACGGGCCGAAGAGCGCGGTGCGCGACCTGGTGCGCGCGCTGGGGGTGGACCCGGCCACCGCCGCGGCGCTGGCGCGCGCGCTGCGCGGCTGGCGCGGCCACGAACTGGATCCCTCGAAGTGGCCCGAGGACGGCGTCGACATCGACGCGCCGGTGGTGCGCCGGCTGATCGCGCTGGCAGGGCTGCTGGTGGACTTCCCGCGCCACCTCTCCCAGCACGTGGGCGGCTTCGTGATCTCCGAGGGCCCGCTGTCGGAACTGGTGCCGGTGGAGAACGCCGCGATGCCCGGCCGCACGGTGATCCAGTGGGACAAGGACGACCTGGAGGACCTGCGGCTGCTGAAGGTGGACGTGCTGGGGCTGGGCATGCTGACCGCGATCCGCAAGTGCTTCGCGCTGGTCCAGGCCTTCCATGGCGGGCCGCCGCTGGCGCTGGAGTCCGTCCCGCGGGAGGATCCCGCGGTGTACGACATGATCTGCGAAGCCGACACCATCGGCGTGTTCCAGATCGAGTCGCGGGCGCAGATGTCGATGCTGCCGCGCCTGGCGCCGAAGGACTACTACGACCTGGTGGTCGAGGTCGCCATCGTGCGCCCCGGGCCCATCCAGGGCGACATGGTGCATCCCTACCTGCGTCGCCGCAGCGGCCAGGAGCCGGTCAGCTATCCCCGGGAGGAGGTGAAGCGGGTGCTGGACCGCACCTATGGCGTGCCCATCTTCCAGGAACAGGTGATGCAGCTCGCCATGGTGGCGGCCGGCTTCACGCCCGGCGAGGCCGACCAGCTGCGGCGTGCGATGGCGGCGTGGAAGCGCCGCGGCGGCATGGAGCGCTTCGAGAAGAAGCTGGTCGACGGCATGCGCGCCAACGGCTACGAGGAGGAGTTCGCGCGCCGCGTGATGGACCAGATCCGCGGCTTCTCCGACTACGGCTTTCCCGAGGCGCACGCGGCCAGCTTCGCGCTGCTGGCCTATGTGTCGGCGTGGCTGAAGCTCTACCACCCGGCCGCGTTCACCGCGGCGCTGCTGAACAGCCAGCCCATGGGCTTCTACGCGCCGGGCCAGCTGCTGCGCGATGCCCGCGACCATGGCGTGCTGCTGCTGCCGGTGGACGTGCGCTTCAGCGATGCGGGATGCACGCTGGAGCCGCGCCCGCCGGGCATGGCACCCACGGAAGAGGAACTGCGGCACCCGAGGAAGCGGCATGGCGCGCGCGGGCCGGCGCTGCGGCTGGGGTTCGACCGCGTGCGCGGCCTGTCCGCCGCGGCGGCCGGGGCCATCCTCGCCGCGCGCCGGCAGGCGCCCTTCGCCAGCGCCCGTGACCTCGGCCAGCGCGCCGGCCTCACGCGCCACGACATGGAGGCCCTGGCGGCCGCCGGCGCGCAGCGCGTCCTCGAGCGCGCGCGCACCCGGCCCTTCTGGGAGGGGGGGGGCCCCTGCCCGCCGCTCCGGCGCGCCCCCGATCGGGTGCGCGAGGGT
>QGUX01000407.1 GCA_003242275.1 Pseudomonadota bacterium
TGGGAACCAGCTGGCTGATCTGCTGGCGCTGCACCTTGATGCGCACGCCGTCGGCGATCTCCACGGTGACGAAGGAATCGTTCACCTCGGTGACCTTGCCCAGCAGCCCACCTGCCGTGACCACCTCGTCGCCCGCCGCCAGCTTCGACAGCATGGCCTGGTGCTCCTTGTGGCGCTTCTGCTGCGGCCGGATCAGCAGGAAGTAGAACACCACCAGCATCAGCGGCAGGATCAGCATGTTCAGCATGCCGGGACCCTGCGGCGCGGCGCCGCCGGCGGCCTGGGCATGGGCTTCGGAAATGAGCAGGCTCATAAGCGTGTCCTGTGCGGGCGTAAAATCGGCCGGGGATTATGCCACAGCGCCCCGCGCCTGCCGGGTGGATGAGGCCGCCGGCGAATTAATGTTCAGCCGGGGCGGCGGCCGGCGGCCCGGCGCTCCAGCACCTGGCGGGCGAAGGCGGCGAATCGCCCCTCCTCCAGCGCCTGGCGGACCTGCCGCATCAGCTCCAGGTAGAAGTGCAGGTTGTGCAGGGTGTTGAGCCGGGAGCCCAGGATCTCGTTGCACTTGTCCAGGTGCCGGAGGTACGCCCGCGAGTAGTTGCGGCAGGTGTAGCAGCCGCATTCCGGGTCGATGGGACCGGTGTCCTTCGCATGCACGGCGTTCCTGATGTTGATCACCCCGTCCTGGGTGAACAGGTGGCCGTTGCGGGCATGGCGGGTGGGCATCACGCAGTCGAACATGTCGATGCCGCGCGCCACCGAGGCGATCAGATCCTCGGGACGGCCCACGCCCATCAGGTAGCGCGGCCGGTCCTTCGGGATGTGCGGCTCGATGGCCTCGAGCACGGACAGGCGCACTTCCTCCGGCTCGCCCACGGCCAGGCCACCCACCGCGTAGCCGGGGAAGCCGATCTCCAGCAGCGACTCCAGCGAGGCCTGGCGCAGCGCCGGATACATGCCGCCCTGGATGATGCCGAACAGGTTGCCCGGCGGGCCGCCGTCCTCGTCGCGGTAGTAATGCCGGTGCGAGCGCGCGGCCCAGCGCATCGAGCGTTCCATGGATTCGCGCGCCTGCGCCTCGGTGGCCGGCCAGGGCGTGCAGTCGTCGAAGCACATGGCGATGTCCGAGCGCAGCGCGCGCTGCACGTCCATCGAGTCCTCGGGCGTCAGGCGCACCGGGCTGCCGTCCACCGGCGAGGCGAAACTCACGCCCTCCTCGGTGATCTTCCTCAGCTCGGCGAGGCTGAACACCTGGAAGCCGCCCGAGTCGGTGAGGATGGGGCGCCGCCAGTGCATGAAGCCGTGCAGGCCGCCGTGCGCGCCGATGATCCCGGTGCCGGGCCGCAGCATCAGGTGGAAGGTGTTGCCGAGGATGATGTGCGCGCCGAGCTGCTCGAGCTCCTCGGGCGTCATGGCCTTCACGGTGCCGTAGGTGCCCACCGGCATGAAGGCCGGCGTCGCCATCATGATGGAGCTGTCGAAGCCAACGGAAGGGATCCCTATACGTAATGCGTTTTTTGCTTTGAAAAAAAAAATAACGA
>QGUX01000232.1 GCA_003242275.1 Pseudomonadota bacterium
TTAGTCGGGGTTGGGGGGCTGGGGAAGGTTTAAAAGGGCCAGGACCGGGCGGGCGCGGGCCCCCCCCGGGAGGCGTGGCCGCCCGGGAACTTGCCCGGCAGGTACGGCAGCGAGGGCGGACCGGCGGTGACCGGCCGGTCGGTGGCGGCCCGCTCCAGGTCCGCGCACAGCTCGCCCGGCGAGGCATAGCGGCGGTTGCGGTCCTTCTCCAGCGCCTTGAGCACGATCCAGTCCAGGTCGCCGCGCAGGCGCGCGGCCAGCTGCCTCACCGTCGTGTTGCGCGCCTCGGCGCGCAGGTCCGCGGCCGGGTCTGGCCGCAGCACGCGCACGCTGGGGCGCTCCACCTCCCCGTCGACGATCTCGCGCGTGATCACCGCCGGGTCGAAGCAGTCGCGCGTCACCTCGTAGGGGCGCGTGCCGGTCAGCAGCTCGTACAGCAGCAGCCCGAGCGAGTACACGTCGGTGCGCGCGTCGATGTCGAGCGGCGAAAGCTGCGCCTGCTCGGGGCTCATGTACTCGGGCGTGCCCAGCAGGTGGCCGACGCGCGTGAGGCCGTCGGTGGCGGGGCTGGTGGCGGTGGTGGCCTTGGCGATGCCAAAGTCGATGATCTTCGGCAGCGGGTGGCCGTCCACCTGCATGACCAGGATGTTCGAGGGCTTGAGGTCGCGGTGGATCACGCCGCGCAGGTGCGCATGCTGCACGCCGGCGCAGACTTCCGCGAACAGCGCCAGTCGCTCCTCCACGCCCAGGCGCTGCTCGTCGCAGAAGCGCGTGATGGGCAGGCCCGGCACGTATTCCATCGCGAACCAGGGCCGTCCGTCGGGCGTGGTGCCGGCGTCGTGGAAGCGCGCCACGGTGGGATGCGTCAGCATCGCCAGCGTCTGCCGCTCCAGCTCGAATCGCGCCAGCACCTCCTGCGTGCCGAGGCCGAACTTGATGATCTTCAGCGCCACGTGGCGACGCACGGGCTGCTGCTGTTCGGCCAGCCACACCTCGCCGATGCCGCCCTCGCCCAGGCGCTCCAGCAGCTCGAAGCTGCCGACGCGCCGCGGCGGCGCCATGCCCAGCAGCGCCGGCGTCTCCAGGCGCTGTGGCTCGGCATCGTGCAGCTCGAGCAGCCGCCGCACGCGCGCGGCCAGCCTGCGGTCGGGACATTCGGCGAGCAGCCGCGCGGCATCCCCGGGCGCGGCGAGGCAGGCGTCGAACAGCCGCTGTTCAGCCTCGATGTCCATGGCGCATCAGCCGCCGCCCATGGCGTCGAGCAGCCAGGCGCGCGCGAAGCTCCAGTCGCGCTTGGCGGTGGCCGGGGAAATGTCGAGCGCCGCGGCCGCCTCCTCGATGGACAGCCCGGCGAAGAAGCGCAGCGTCACCAGCCGCGCCAGCCGCGGCCGCTCGCGCTCCAGCCGCTGCAGCGCCTCGTCGACGGCGAGCACGTCGACCTCCTCGTTCGCCTGCGACAGCCCGACGCCGGAGAGGGTCACGGCCCCGGCGCCGCTGCCACGCTTGGCGGCCAGGCGCCGCCGGGCGTACTCCACCAGGATGCGGCGCATGGACTCGCCGGCAGCGAAGAAGAACTGGGCGCGGTTGCCGAATGCCGTCGCCGAGCCGGCCATGCGGATCCAGGCCTCGTTGACCAGCACCGTGGGCTGCAGGGTCACGGCGCGGTGCTCGCGGCGCATGCGGCTGGCGGCCATGCGCCGGAGCTCGGCATAGACGGCGGCGTACAGGCGGTCGAAGGCCGCGCGGTCGCCGCTCCCGGCAGCCGCCAGCAGGCGCGTGACGTCCCCTGTCGCCATGGTGTTTCCGATCCGAGGATGAGCCAGACGGCCGCGATTCTACGCATGTCCGGGCAGGAGGGTCGATTGCGGCCCGGACAATCAAGGAGGAAACGATGAACGCCGTCGCCCACGTGGTACCCGCGGACCATGCCCGCCACTGGCGCTATGCCCGCTGCCTGAAGCGATCCCGCCAGAACGAATGGCAGATCGACTGCGACGTGATCCGCGGCCGCAGCTTCGACCTCAGGCGCGGCTTCCTGCCCGAAGGGCTGTCGCTGGTGGACCGCCTGGAGTTCCTGACCGCGGACGAGGCGCGCTTCCTGAGCCAGGTGCAGGGACGCACCTACGCCTACCTGTTCGGCCTGGTCGAGCGCTTCATCGGCGCGAAGATGCTGGACCGCTCGCGCGGCCATGCGCTGTCCGACCTCACCGCCATGGAAAGCCTGCTGCGCTTCTCGGGCGAGGAGGTCAAGCACCAGGAGATGTTCCGCCGCATCGAGGAGATGCTCGCCGCCGTGATGCCGCCGGGCTACGTGCAGGTGGCCGACCCGGCGCACGTGGCCGCGGCCGTGCTGGCCGCCGGCGACTGGGCCGTGCTGGCGCTCACCTGCCACATCGAGCTGTTCGTGCAGGCGCACTACGAGCAGAGCATCGCGCCACGCAGCGAAATCTGCCCGCTGTGGAAGGACGTGTTCCAGTTCCACTGGAAGGACGAGTGCCAGCACGTGCTGCTGGACGAGCTGGAGTGGACCGCCGAGCACGCCCGCCTGGATGCGGCCGGCCGCGACCGCGCCGTGGACGACCTGATCGGCCTGGTGGGCGCGGTCGACGGCCTGCTGGTATCGCAGGCGGCCGTCGATGCCGGCTACTTCCTGCGCAACATCGGCCGGCGGCTCGGCATTTCCGAAGCCGGGCGGGTGGAAGCCACGGTGCTGGCCGCTTACCGCTGGCAGTACATCCTTTCCGGCATGCAGCACGTGCACTTCAGCCGGCTGCTGAAGTCGATGACCACGCCGGCGCAGATGGCGCGCATCCAGGCCGCGCTGGCGCCGATCGCGGGTTACTGAAAAGGGAGCCTTCAGGACATGGACGCGTTCCTGGTCCTGCGTCGCGGCCCACGCATGGATGCGGCGGGCCTGCTGGGGGCGGAGTTGCGGGCACGGCCCGCAGCCGCCGGCGCACCGGCGCCGCCGCGCCCGCGCTGGCGGCGCAGCCTGCTCGTCAGGAGCGCTTCGGGCGAGGCCGTGGCCGCCTGTGTCTACGAAGCCACCAGCGCCGAGGCCGTGCGCGAACACCTGCTGCACTGCGGCCTGCCGGCCGACGTGGTGATGCCGCTGGATGCGGCACGGCGACAGGGCCTGGGCCTGGCCCTGCCGCCGGCAGCGTGAATGAGCCGGTCCGCGCCGTTCCTGCGCATGCAGGGATGTGACATCAACGGGGCCGCACCGGCCCCCGCAGACAGGGAGTCCGAGATGTTGAAGTCGAACCGTATTCCGGGTCGTGCCGTCCTCGAGGCACTGCTGTGCGGTGCCGCGCTGGCCATGGCCATCGTCCCCTGGACCTCCGTCGCCGGGGGATCCGGCACCGGGCGTGTGTACGCCGGTGATCCCGAAATCAAGCAACCACTGGACGCAGTCAAGGAGCCGACATGAACCGACCCGTGTACCGCCATTGCCTGCCGCAGCTCGAAGGGGGGCTGTTCCTCTCCGACGGCGGCATCGAGACCACGCTGATCTTCCACGACGGCATCAAGCTGCCGCATTTCGCCGCTTTCGTGCTGATGGACAGCGAGGGCGGGCCGCAGACGCTGCGCCGCTACTACGAGTCCTACCTCGCCATCGCGCGCAGCCGCGGCGTCGGCATGGTGCTGGAATCCCCCACCTGGCGCGCCAGCGCCGACTGGGGCGTGAAGCTGGGGTACGACCGCGCCGAACTCCGGCGCGTGAACCTCAAGTCCATCGAACTGCTGCAGGCCCTGCGCGAGCGCTGGCAGTCGCCGGCGACGCCACTGGTGATCAGCGGCGCCATCGGGCCGCGCGGCGACGGCTACAAGGCGGGCATCGCCACGGCTGCCGAGGCCGAGGACTACCACGCCGAGCAGATCGCCACCTTCGCGGACAGCGCCGCCGACATGGTGTGCGCCTACACCATGAACAGCATCGCCGAGGGCATCGGCGTGGCGAACGCCGCGCGGAAGCTGGCCATGCCGGCGGCCATCTCGTTCACCGTCGAGACCGACGGGCGACTGGCCACCGGCGAGACGCTGCGCGAGGCCATCGAGGCCACCGACGAGGCCACCGACGGCTGGCCGGCCTGCTACATGATCAACTGCGCCCACCCGACGCATTTCGCGCCGTCGCTGGGACGCGGCGAGGCCTGGACCCGGCGCATCCTCGGCATCAAGGCCAATGCCTCGCGCAAGAGCCATGCGGAACTGGACGAGGCCACCGAACTCGACGCCGGCGACCCGGTGGAACTGGGACGCCAGTACCGCGTGCTGGCGCGGCGCCATCCCGCGCTGCGCGTGCTCGGTGGCTGCTGCGGCACCGATCACCGTCACGTGGCGGCCATCTGCGACGCCGTGCATGGCGCGGGGAGGTTCCGTGTACTCTCAAACGATGCGGCGTGATGTGAAGGATGCGGGCGGCGCGGCGGTGGAACCACCGGGCCCGCCCGCGGCCGCCGACCGGCTGCTCATCGACGCCGCGCAGCGCGCGCGTCACTACCTGGGCACGCTGGCGCGCCGCCCGGTGGCGCCCTCGCCCGAATCGCTGGCCGCGCTGCACCGTCTGGGCGGCCCGCTGCCGCCCGCGCCGGTGGATGCAGCGCAGGTGCTGACGCGGCTGGACGAGGTGGTCTCGCCGGCGACCATCGCCACGGCCGGACCGCGCTTCTTCGGCTTCGTCATCGGCGGCGCATTGCCGGTGACGGTGGCCGCCTCGTGGCTGGCCAATGCCTGGGACCAGGCCACCGGCCTGCACGCCATCACGGCGGCCACCGCCGAACTGGAGCACGTGGCGCTGGGCTGGTTGCTGGAACTGCTCGACCTGCCGCGCGATGCGGCCGGCGCCTTCGTCACCGGCGCCACCGTGGCCAACCTCACAGCGCTGGCCGCCGCGCGCCATCGCGTGCTGGCCAATGCCGGCTGGTCGGTGGAGGCCGACGGCCTGTTCGGCGCACCGCCCATCACGGTGATCACCGGCGAGGAGGCCCATCCCACGCTGTCCAAGGCGCTGGGCGTGCTGGGGCTCGGCCGCACGCGCGTCATCCGCGTGCCGGTGGACTCGCAGGGACGCATGCGCGCCGACAGCCTGCCGCGCATCACCGGTCCCGCCATCCTGTGCCTGCAGGCCGGCAACGTGAACACCGGCGCCTTCGATCCCTTCGCCGACATCATTCCACGCGCGCGCGAGGCCGGTGCCTGGGTGCATGTGGATGGCGCCTACGGCCTGTGGGCGCGCGCCAGCTCCCGGCTCGCACCACTGGCCGACGGCCTTGCGCTGGCCGACTCCTGGGCCACCGATGCGCACAAGTGGCTGAACGTGCCCTACGACAGCGGCGTGGCCTTCGTGCGCGACGAGGCG
>QGUX01000408.1 GCA_003242275.1 Pseudomonadota bacterium
GCCCCCGACGCCGCCACCGCGCAGGGCATCGATGCCGCCGTGCTGTCGAACCGGCCGCTGGAGAAGGAGCGCTGGGCGGGCGCCATCGACAACGTGGGCGGCCCGCTGCTGTCCTGGCTGCTGCGCTCCACGCGCATGAACGGCAGCGTGGCCAGCGTGGGACTGGCCGGCCAGTCCGAGGTCAGCGTCAGCCTGATGCCCTTCCTGCTGCGCGGGGTGAACCTGCTCGGCGTGAACGCCGCCGCCACCGCGCGCGAGCGGCGCATGTTCCTCTGGGGCCGCATCGCCGGCGACCTCGCGCCGCGCCATCTCGACCGGATCGCCGGCGAAGTCGTCACGCTGGAAGAGCTGCCCGGCGCCTTCGAAGCCGTGCTGGCCGGCCGGCATGCCGGCCGCACGCTGGTCCGCATCACGAACGAATGACGAACGCTGACCTCCACGCCCCGATGCGCCAGCGCCTGCTGGCGGTGAGCGCCGCGCTGCTCGACGCGCTGTACGACCAGGCGGCCGTGCAGGTGCTGGCCACGCTGCGGCCGGCGGACATGCGCCCCGGCGGCGCGCGCGTGCCGGGCACTTCCTATGAGCTCGAGGCCGACAATGCCGCGCGCGCGATGCGCGAACTGCTGGCGCTGCGCGGCGTGTCCGCCGACGCGCTGGTGCAGGCGCTGGCGCAGTCGGACCTGGTCGCGCGCTATGCCGTGCTCGCCGGCCAGCCGCCGCCGACGCTGGCCACCCTGTACCAGCACTGCACGCGCGACATCCAAGCGCCCGGCGCCGAGTCGCTGGATGCCGCGCTGGCCGCCGTGCGGGCCGCGGCGGACCGACTGTTCACGCCCAACCATGCCCGGCGCATCGCGGCGCTGTGCGAGCAGCTGCGCGCCGAACCCCCCCTGCTCGACGCCATGCCGGTGCAGCAGTACGTGGCCGGCTTCGTGCGCAACGCGCCGTGAGCGGGCCGCGCGCGCAGCTCCTTGCCGGCGCCGCGGAGCTGGGCGTCACGCTCACCGACGCGCAGGCGGCGCAGCTGCTGAAGCTGGCGGACGAGCTGCAGCGCTGGAACCGGGCCTACAACCTCACCGCGATCAAGGACCCGGCGGGCATCCTCACGCACCACCTGCTCGATTCGCTGGCCGCGCAGCCGGACCTGGCCGGCACCACCATCGCCGACGTGGGCACCGGTGCCGGCTTTCCCGGCCTGCCGCTGGCGGTGGTGAACCCGCAGCGGCGATTCACGCTGGTCGACTCGGTGGACAAGAAGCTGCGCTTCGTGGACCACGCCGCGCGCGAGCTGGGGCTGTCGAACGTCACCACGCGCCACGGCCGGGTGGAGAAGCTCACCGTGGACGCGCCCTTCGACACGGTGATCGCGCGCGCCTTCGCGCCGCTGCCGAGGATGCTGGCGCTGATCGCGCCCCTGTGCGGCCCGGCCACCCGGGTGGTGGCCATGAAGGGGCGCTGGCCGCCGCCCGCCGACGATGCCGACGAGCACAAGCCCTTCCCCCGGGCCTGGCGATGCAACCCGGTGCCCCCGGTCCG
>QGUX01000233.1 GCA_003242275.1 Pseudomonadota bacterium
CCCGCGCGGTGGACCTGCTGACCCGCGCGGCAATCAAGGAGATGATCGTGCCCTCGCTGCTGCCCATCCTGGTGCCGGTGATCGTGGCCTTCGGCATGACCTGGCTGATGGGCGAAGGCGCCGGCGTGAAGGCGCTGGGCGGCCTCTTGATCGGCACCATCGTCACCGGCCTGTTCGTGGCCATCTCGATGTGCACCGGCGGCGGCGCCTGGGACAATGCCAAGAAGTACATCGAGGAAGGCAACTTCGGCGGCAAGGGCTCCGACTCGCACAAGGCCGCCGTGACCGGCGACACGGTGGGTGACCCCTACAAGGACACGGCGGGCCCGGCCATCAACCCGCTGATCAAGATCATCAACATCGTGGCGCTGCTGCTGGTGCCGCTGCTGTAGGGCACCCTCGCCTCGCGCTGCCGACGACCCGCCTCGCGCGGGTCGTCTTTTTTCCCCGGCGGCCTTCCGCCTACCGTCCGGTGCGGGCCAGGTCCCAGAACAGCGCCTCCACGCCGACACGGATGCCCGGGTCGGCGCTCCAGTCGTACTCCCTGTCCCAGGTCACCAGCGGCTCCACCGACCAGTACAGCCAGCGCGTGCGCGTGGGGCGGCGGTAGAAGACGGCGGCCTCGTACTGGTCCACCCGGCGCGCGCTGTCGCCGCCGGTGAACAGCCTGAGGCCCCAGCCGCGGCCGATGTCGGTGGCGCGCAGGTAGGAGCCGTAGCGGTCGGGCACGATGAGCTGGTGGGCGCGGGCGTACACCAGCGTCTCGGACCATTCGGTGCTGTCGCGGTCGGCGCGCCACTTGGCATAGGTGGAGGTGCGGAACAGGTGCCGGCCCGACCAGCGGTCGAAGGTCACCGCCGCCACATAACCCACGCTCTCCCTGGTCTCGGCGAACACCTTGGCGAAGGGATAGAAGTCCCAGCGGCCGAGGTCGATCTCGCTCGACCATTTCAGCGCGGCGAATGCCACCGGCGCGCTGTCGATGCGCACGCCGAGGTCGAAGTCCAGGTGCCGCAGCACCTCGTAACGGAAGCCCGCGGAGATGTTCTGGTCCTCGCGCTCGCGGCGCGGCGCCTCGTCGAGTTCGCTGCTGGTGACGAAGATGCGCAGCCGCCGCTCGATGTTCGGCAGCGACAGCGCGATGTCGAAGTTGGCATCGAGCCCCAGGTCGGCCGTGCCGTCGCGGTCGATGGCCTCGCCCACCAGCGCCAGGCGGAACGGCGCGGCGGGCACGGGCTCGAGCGGCCGGTCCTTCGAGGCCAGCGAGCGGTCGAGGCCCTCCACCCGCTCCTGCATCCAGACGTAGAGGCGGTCGTGCCCATGGTCCAGGCGCTGGCGGAAATCCAGCGGCGGCGGCGCCTCGGCGCTCAAGCTGCGGATTTCCTGCACCGAGCTGGCGGTGGGACGGTAGCGGCGCGCGGCCTCGCGCGCCGTCCCGGCACGCTGCTCCTGCGTGGGGGCTTCCGCCGCGTGCTGCTCCATCACCTCGGTGGTGGTGACCTGCGGGGGCTGTGGCGCCACCTCGGGCGGCGCCTCGAGGCGGGTGGACGCGCAGCCGGCCGCGACCACCACCATCGCGGCCAGCAGCACGCGCCCATGCAGTCCCGCCGACTCCATGAAGCGCAGCATATGCGATGCGCGCGGCCCGCATCATGGACGGACAACCCGGCGCATCGCTGCCGGAAGGAACTTGCGGGATGTCGGGAAGGAATGCGGCGGGACGTGCGCGCCCGCCGCTGGCGGATCAGCGCGGCGGGCGCACGCGCGGGCGCCTCACCGGCGCATTGGCCAGCCGATCGGCCTCGATCTCGGCCACGCGCCGCTGCGTGAGCGTCATCTCCATGTGCAACTCGTCGAGCCGGCCCGCCATCTCCTGCAGCCGCGGGTCGCTCCGGATCACGGCCATCATGTGGTCGTACCAGCGCTTGCTGCGCTCGGCGATCACCAGCTCGGGCGGCGGCGGGATGTAGCCCTGCGCACCGCCGGTGCCCTCGGGGGGCAGCTCGTCGCGCGTCAGGTAACCATTGAGGTCGGCATCCAGCGTCATGAACTGCGCATCGAGCGAGGGGCGCACGGCCGCCTCCTGGCGGCTCAGCCGCTCGTCACGGTTGCGGTCCAGGCAGGAGAACTCATCGAAGCCGTCCATCGGCGGCTGGCACTGGGCGCGGAAGACGGTGTACTCGGCGATGGCCTCGGCCGCGAACACGGGCAGGCACACGCGCTGGTTCAGTCGCGAACCGGTGTCCGCGCTGAGGTTCAGCAGCGTGCAGTTCATGTCGTAGTCGTTGTCCTTGTTGATCTGGTTGTAGAGCTTGTAGAACTCGTTCTCGGCCTCGACGATGCGGTCCCTGAGGCGCTTGCCGTGCACGAGGATCTCGTCCAGCTCCTGCAACGGCTCGCCGGAGGCGGAAAGGAGTGTCTCGGTGGTGGCGCCGCCGGCGCCGTCCTCGGCGGCATGCACCACCCCGCCGGCCGCCAGTGCCAGCACGATCAGTCCCTGCGCCCAACCCTTCACTGGATTCATTCGAAGCTGGCTCCGGAATTCTTCCCTGTGGGGCAAGTTTGCCGGAACTTGCCCACGCAGTCCCCCCCCTTCAGGCCGGAATGTAACTGAATGTAACGTTGCGCCGTCATCCCGTACGGAAAGATTGCGCAAAGCGTACGGGCCATGACCGGACGCCTTGCGCCCTTCCGGCGGCGCGCCTCACCGGCCTCCCTCGTGGATGGCCGGCGGCGCCGGCGGCGGGGGAGCCGGCGGCCCGCCCGCGCCGCGCGCCGGGGGCGGCGAACGGCGCGCCAGGTCGGCCTGGGCGATCAGGTAGGCGCGCAGCGCCCCGGTGTCGCCGGGCTCGAGCCGGTCGGCGAAGGCCCCCATGCCCTTGTCCTTCAGCGCGCCGTGCAGCACCACGGCATCGAAGGCTTCCTGGTTCAGCACCAGGGCCGAGCGGCGCAGGTCGGGGAAGGTGGCACGGGCCGCGCCGCCCTGGCCGTGGCAGATGGCGCAGTGGGCGGCAAACACCTCGTCGCCGCGCGCCACCACCTCGGGCGTGGCGAACTGTGCCGCGGCGATGAAGTCGGGTTGCTCGTAGGGCGGCAGGTCGGGCAGCACCGCGTTGCCGCCCAGCTTGAACACCAGCATGCGCCCGCCGTTGGGCGCGTGGTAGCCGCCCTGCCCCGGGCCGCCCACGGCCAGCGCGATGTACTGCTCGCCGTCCAGCTCGTAGCTGATGGCGGCGTTGAACACGCCGGTCTTGATGTCGTATTCCCACAGCCGCTCGCCGTCGGTGGCGCGGTAGGCCACGAACTCGCGGTTGGGCAGGTTGCCGTGGAACACCAGGCCGCCGGCGGTGGCCAGCGCGCCGCCGGTGAGCTGGATGCCACCGGGACCGGCCGGGAAGTCGGGCGTCGCCCACACGATCTTCCCCTCCACCGGATCGAAGGCGATCAGGCGGCTGATGAAGCTGCGCGGCGCGTCCGGGTTCTCGGCGTAGTAGCGCTGCACCGCCGGCCCGCCCGTGCCCGAATTGGAACGGCCGCGCACCGGCGTGTAGTTCTCGGCATTGGCGAACAGCGACCAGTGGTCGGTGGCGGGGATGTACACCAGGCCGGTGTCATGGCTGTAGGCCATGGGCTGCCAGGCATGCGCGCCGGCCGGGCCGGGCAGCATGTTCCAGGGCTTGTTGGTGACGTTGTAGCGCGCCTCCGGCACCTCGATGGGACGGCCGGTGGCCATGTCCACGCCGGTGGTCCAGTTCTGCTTCGCGAACGGCTTCGCCGACAGCAGCTCGCCGGTCTTCGCGTCCAGCACGTAGAAGAAGCCGTTCTTCGGCGCCTGCATCACCACGTGGCGCTGCCGCCCGTCGATGACCAGGTCGGCTACCATGATGGGCTGGGTGGCGGTGTAGTCCCAGGTCTCGCCGGGCGTGGTCTGGTAATGCCACACGTACTCGCCGGTGTCGGGGTTCAGGGCGACGATGGAAGAGAGGAACAGGTTGTCGCCTCCACCGGGACTCCTGTACTTCTGGTTCCACGGGCTGCCATTGCCCACGCCGATGTACAGCAGGTCGGTGGTCGGGTTGTAGACGATGGCATCCCACACCGTGCCGCCGCCGCCGATCTTCCACCACTCGCCGGTCCAGGTCTTCGCGGCCATCTCCATCACGCTGTCGGAGGCCGCGCCGTCCGGGCCCTTCGAGGGATCGCCGGGCACGGTGTAGAAGCGCCACAGGAACTCGCCGGTGTCGGCGTCATAGGCGGACACGTAGCCGCGCACGCCGAGGTCCGCGCCCGAATTGCCGATGAAGACCTTGCCCTTGGCCACGCGCGGCGCGCCGGTGATGGAGTACGGCCATTCCCGGTCGATGGTGTCCACCGACCAGGCCTCGGTGCCGTCCCTGGCGTTGATGGCCACCAGCCGGCCGTCCAGCGTGGCGACGATGATCCTGCCGTTCCAGGCCGCGATGCCGCGGGTGTCGATGCCGCAGCAGACGTTGACGTTCCACTCGCGCGGCACCTTGGGATCGTGCAGCCAGAGCTGCCGGCCGGTCCTGGCGTCGTAGGCCACCACCATGCTCCACGGCAGCGGCTGGTAGATCACGCCGTCGATGTACAGCGGCGAGCCTTCCACCGGCAGGTGGGTGGGGAAGTCGGCATACCAGGCCAGGCCCAGGCGGCTGACATTGTCGGTGTTGATCTGCTTCAGGCGCGAGTAGCGCTGCTCGTAGTAGTCACCGTTGTAGGTCATCCACTGCGAGGGCTCCCCGGCGGCGTTCAGCAGCCGCTCGGCCGTCACGTGGGCGGGTTGCTTCGCGCGGTCGGACTGGCCGCAGGCGGCCAGGGTGGCGGCCAGCAGCAGCACGATGGCGGACCTGTGCATCTCCCCCTCCCCTTTGTTCTTCGATGGGTCCGCCAACCTTACTTGAGCGGGGCCGGCGGGGTGAAGCCGCGGGGGGCCGGGCGGCGGTGATTTTTCCTGACGGGAAGTCTTCCCGCGGCTTCGCGGGACCGGCTCCCGCAATGCAGGAACGACGCGGCGCCCCGCAGGGCGCCGCACCGGATCCGGGCCGGAGAGGACCTCCGGCCTTCGATGGCGAGGCCTAGAACGCCTCGTCGAAGGTCACCTCGCCCTGCACCGCCACCTGGTAGGCGGACACGCGGCGCTCGAAGAAGTTGGTGAGCTCCTGCACGTCCTGCAGCTCCATGAAGTGGAACGGGTTCTTCGAACCGTACATGGCCGGCAGGCCGAGCTGGGTGAGGCGCTGGTCGGCCACGTACTCCAGGTACTGGCGCATCTCGCGCTGGGTCATGCCCACCATCTTTTACCAACTTGACCCCTGCCGCCAAAA
>QGUX01000234.1 GCA_003242275.1 Pseudomonadota bacterium
GTCCTGGGACCTTCTGCCGGTGGCGTTCTGGGCCGGCGTGGCGGACCTGCCTGTCGTCGCCTGCGGCGCTCATCGGACCTCCCCCCCGCGCGAGCGATGGCTGCGCCGGCTGACCGCGCGCCAGACCAGGTGGACCACGATCACCGCCACGCCGGCCCAGAACGCCACCGGCAGAAGGTCCCAGGACACGCCATTGACGATGCGCTCGCCGTACGTATCGTGGCCGTAACGCAGGATGTCCATGCTCATGCCCCTCCCCGCACCGCGCGGCGGATCAGGTTCTCCATCAGTGGCACCTTGTAGCCGTTGAAGTTCAGCACGCGCGCCCTGGCCGACTCGAGCGTGGCGACGGCATCGCCGGTGGCCGCATCGCGGACGCGGTCGGCCAGCGCGGCCTCCACCGCGCGCAGCCGCCAGGGCACGCAGGCCGCCGCGCCCAGCACCAGCCGCGAGTCGGCGATGCGCCCCTCGCGCATGCGGAAGGCCGCCGCGATGGACAGCAGCGCGAAGTCCCACACCTGCCGGTCGGCAACCTTCTCGAAATAGAACTCCGCCCCGGCCCAGGTCGCGGGAATGCGGATCTCGGTGAGGATCTCGCCGGGACGGATGGCCGTCATGCGGCGGATGTCGGTGGCCGGGCCGACGAAGAACTCCGCCGCCGGAAGCACGCGCTCGCCGCCCTTGCGCCTGAGCACCATGCTGGCCTCGAGCGCGGTCAGCGCGCAGGCAGTATCGGACGGCGTCACGGCCACGCAGCGGCTGGCGCCGAAGATGGCGTGCTCGCGGTTCTGCCCCTGCGGCGTGTCCGCATAGCACATGTTGCCGCCGGCCCGGTAGCAGTCCACGCCGCCGCGGTAGTACCAGCAGCGCGTGTCCTGGCTGACATTGCCGCCGATGGTGCCGGCATTGCGGATCTGCGGGCTGGCCACGCGCCGGGCGGCGCTGGCCAGCAGGCCGAAGCGCTCGCGCACCAGCGGGTGGGTCTCCACCTCGGTGAGCGTGGTCAGCGCGCCGATGGCCAGTCCGCCGTCGAGCTCGCGCACGCCCTTGAGCTCCGCGATGCCCGACAGGTCGATCACGGCCTGCGTGCGCTTCACGCGGTTCTTCAGCCAGTCCCAGCTGTCCTGGCCGCCGCCGACCAGCCAGCCGTCGGCGCCGAGCTGGTCGGCGAGGTCGAGCGCGCCCGCCAGGTCGGTCGGCTGGTACAGGTCGAAGGCCGGCATCATGTCACGCAGCATGGATGCCTCCTCACTGGCAGTTGACCTGCAGCGGCCCATGCGCGGGCGGCCGGCCGGCCAGGTGGTTGATGATCATGTCGGGTGTCACCGGGGTGCGATTGAACACGTGCCCGTCGAGCGCCGCCGAGACCGCGCACAGCACCGCGGCGCCCGCGCAGCCGAGCAGCGGCTCGCCGATGCCCTTGGTGCCCAGGGGGCTGGAGGGATCGGGCAGGTCCACCGCACTGGTGCGGAAGCGCAGCGCCACGTCGCCATAGGTGGGCGGCTTGGCCTGGTAGAAGAACACGCTGGCCGGCAGGCCGTTCTGCGGGTCGTACACGATGCGCTCGTGGCTGGCGATGCCGAAGCCCTGCACGGCGCCGCTCTTCACCTGCGTTTCCAGTCCCGCCGGGTGGATCACGGTGCCGCAGTCAGCCACGCCCACGTAGTCGATGATGCGGTGCTTGCCGGTCTCCAGGTCGAGCTCGATCTCGACGAAACCCACCGCGAAGGCGGAGGGTGAACCGTCCACCGGCAGGTTGTCCTTGGCCACGCCGATCAGGCCGGTACCGGCCAGCGCCGTGGCCGATTCGCGGGTCATCTGGTTGATGTCCTCGGGCAGCTCATGGCCGTCGTAGCGGCCGCCCAGCGCGATGGCGCGGCGCGCGGCCTCACCGTAGGTCATGCCCGACCCCGGGCTGCCGCGGCGGAACACGCGCCGGCCGTCCACGTCGTAGTCATTGGGCGATCCGCCGAACTGCCGCGCGGCGATCTCCTTCATCTTGTTCAGCGCGTCCATGGCCGCCACGTAGTTGGTGCGCGCCATGGTGAAGTTGGTGTTGCTGCCGAACTGGCCGAGGTTCCACGGCAGGTGGCGGCGCGAGTCCCCGCGCTCGATCACCACGTCGTTCCAGTCGACCTTCAGCACCTCGGCCGCGATGCGTGCCGTGCTCGAATGCGAGAAGGTGCCGAGGTTGCCCACGCCGGTGTGCACGTGCACCTTGCCGTCGGGCAGGATGCGCACCAGGCCGTCGAAGCCGGTGAATCCGGCCGGGTGGTAGGCCTGCCCCACCGCGATGGACGTGACCTTGCTGCCATTCCTCTGGCCATGGCGCGCCAGGCGCTGCTGCCAGCCGAACAGTTCAGCGCCCTTCTGCAGTGCCTCCTTCAGGTAGCAGCTGGTCACCGGCGACTGCCGCGGGCCGTAGGTGCCCTTCAGCCCCGGCGCATTGGCCAGGCGGATCTGCAGCCGGTCGATGCCCAGCCTGGCCGCGGCCTTGTCCAGCAGCGGCTCCATGATGTGGTGCATCTGGTTGTAGCCCGGTCCGCGCTGCGCGCTGCGGATGGGGGAGTTGGCGTGCACCGGCACGCCGCGCCAGCGCATGGCCTCGGGCTGGTAGACCAGCGACAGCGAGTCGGCGGCGTTGCGGAAGTCCCAGAAGCTGTTGCAGGCGCCGTTCTCCTGCACGATGTACAGGTCGGCGGCCAGCAGCTTGCCGCTGGAGTCGAAGCCCAGTTTCAGCTGGCCCTGGAAGCCCAGGCGCGCGCTGCCGTTGTAGTACTCCTCGGCGCGGCTCACCCGCATCATCACCGGCCGGCCGATCTTGCGCGACAGCAGCGCCGGCAGCGCCTGCAGCGAATAGGCACCGCCCTTGGAACCGAATCCGCCACCGCAGTACTCGGCGATCACGACCAGGTCGGATGGCGGGATGCCGATCATCCCGGCCAGGGCGGGAGTGATGTACGACTGGCTCTGCGAGGACACGTGCACGTAGCACTTGCCGTTCTGCCAGTAGGCCAGCGCGCTGCGCGGTTCCATGCTGTGGTGCGAATTGCTGGCATGGACGAAGGTTTCATCGAGCACAAGCGCCGACTTGGCGAAGGCGGCGTCCAGATCGCCATAGCTCCACTCCTGTGCGGGCTTGCCCATGGGCATCCGCCCGTCGTTCCTTTCGAAGTCTTCCGCGGTCCACTTCAGCGTCTGGAACTCCACGCCGCTGGCCCCCACGTTGCCGTCGGTGCGGGCATCGGGGCGGTCCGGGTGCAGGCTGGCCAGCGGATCGACATGGAAGGGCAGCGGTTCGTACTCCACGCGCACCTTCTCCAGCGCGTCCTGCGCGGCAGTCTCGCTCTCGGCGGCCAGCAGCAGGATGGGCGCGCCCACGTAGCCGGGCTCGGTGAACAGCAGCGGGATCTCCGGCGCGGGTGGATTCTGCACGTCCTCGGGCAGCAGCGCGCCCACGTAGCCGGGCACCTTCTCGGCGTCGGACAGGTCGATGCGCTTCACGCGCGCATGCGGATAGGGAGAGGACAGCAGCCGCCCGAACACCATGCCGTCGACGCGGAAGTCCTCGGCGTACTTCGCCTCGCCGGTGACCTTGGCCACCACGTCGTGCGGGATGAAGTCCCGGCCGAGATGCTTATGCGCCATGGTGGATCTCCTCCAGGCGGCCGGCCGCGCGCATCACGGCGTTGAGGTAGTTGTCGTAGGCGCCGCAGCGGCACAGGTTGCCGGCCATGGCCTCGCGCGCCTCCTCGCGCGTGGGCGAGGGATTCCTCTGCAGCAGCGCCACCGCGGCCATGACCTGCCCCGGCGTGCAGAAGCCGCACTGCGGGCCCAGCTCCTCGACGAAGGCCTGCTGCACCGGGTGCAGCGCGCCATCGGGCCCGCGCAGGCCCTCGATGGTGAGCACCTTGCGGCCGCGCACCGAGTGCGTGAGCGTGGAACAGGAGTAGTGCGTGATGCCGTCGATCAGCACGGTGCAGGCGCCGCACTCGGCACGGTCGCAGGACAGCTTGGTGCCGGTGAGGCCGAGCTTGTAGCGCAGCGTCATCGCCAGCGTCTCCTGCGGCAGCACGTCGACGCGGCGCAACTGGCCATTGACGTCGAGCGTGACCAGCCGCTCCACCGAACCGGCGACGGTGCGGCGCGACGGCGCGCAGCCGGACAGGCCGCCCAGCGTGAATCCGCCGGCGGCAGCCACGGCTCCGGAAGCGATCACCCTCTTGATGAACTCGCGGCGCGAATGGCCGCTGCCATCAGACCCGAAGGCGGCCCTGTGACCCTGCATGCTGACCCCCGAAATGAGTGGCCCACAGCCTACGCGCCCGACATTTCCCGGACAAGGGGAGCTACACTCGGGCCGGCACGGGGGGCACATGGCCGAAGCGCGCTGGACACTCAGGATCAACGGACGGTCCGAAACGGTCACCGCCGAAGCGGACACGCCACTCCTTTATGTATTGCAGAACGACCTGGGCCTGCGCGGCCCGCGCTTCGGCTGCGGGCTGGGCCAGTGCGGCTCCTGCTCGGTGCTGCTGGACGAGCGCGAGGTGCGCGCCTGCATCACGCCGGTGAGCGCCGTCGGCGACGCGCGCATCACCACGCTGGAGGGCTTGCCCGCCTGGCAGGCCGCCCGGGGAGCCTCCCGTACCGGGCTGCATCCGGTGCAGCAGGCGCTGATCGACGAGCAGGCGCCGCAATGCGGCTACTGCATGAACGGCATCGTCATCAAGGCCGCGGAGCTGCTGGCGCACAATCCCCGCCCCACCGAGGCCCAGGTCCGCGAGGCGCTGGACGGCCACCTGTGCCGCTGCGGCGCCTATCCCTCCATCCTGCGCGCGGTCATGCGCGCCTCGGGCCAATGAGCACGCCCGACCTGCCCGATCCGCTGCGCCGCCGGTTGCTGGCCGGGGGCGGCGCGCTGGTGGCGGGACTGTCGCTGGCTCCCCTGCTGCGCGCCGCGCAACCCGGGCCACAGGTTCCCGGCGCGGACGCCGCCGAGGTCGACACCTGGCTGGCCATCCACGCGGACAACACCGCCACGCTGTACATCGGCTTCGCCGAACTCGGCCAGGGCGCGACCACGGCGCTGCTGCAGGTGGCTGCCGAGGAGCTGGATCTGGACATGGAACAGATCCGCGCCGCGCCGCTCGACACGCAGCGTTCGCCCAACCAGGGCGGAACCTACTCCAGCGCCTCGGTGCAGCGCGGCCGGCCGCAGGCGGCGCAGGCCGCCGCGCACGCGCGCGCGAAACTGCTCGAGCTGGCGGCGGCCGGGCCCGGGGCCCCGGCCGGGGGCCCCGCGGGGGAAGGTGGGAGGGAAAGGGTACAAAATCGCCG
>QGUX01000010.1 GCA_003242275.1 Pseudomonadota bacterium
GCCACCCCCGAACTCTCCCCTCTCCTCTCGCTCGGCGGCGTCAGGTGTGTATAAGAGACGGCCCCCGCCGCCGCCGCTGCTCGCCGTGGGCGGAGAGGGTGGCACGGGCTCGACCGCCGGTGACGTCGTGGTCAACAACTCCGGCACCATCCTGACGGTGGGCGAGAACGCCAACGGCATCCTCGCCCAGTCCATCGGCGGTGGTGGCGGCAATGCCGGCATCGGCATTCCGCTGAGCACCGACGTGGCCTCGGTGGCGGTGGCCGGCGTGCTGTCGGCCGCGCTGGGCGGCAAGGGCGGCGACGGCGGCCTGGGCGGCAATGTCACCGTGAACCACAGCGGCGACATCACCGTGCTCGGCCATGGTGCGCAGGCCGTGGTCGCCGAGAGCATCAACGGTGGTGGCGGCGGCATCGCGCTGGACTTCAACGGCATCACCAGCCTGCCGGGTGGATCGGGCCTGCCTGACTGGTTCACCGGCACCGAAACCGATCCGGTGTTCGTGCTGGGCATCGGCGGCGAGAACCAGCGCGGCGCTGGTGCCGGCCTCGTGACGCTCAACTACACCGGCACCTTCGGTGTGGCCGGCGACCACGGCGCCGGCAGCCGCGTGCAGGCCATCGGCGGTGGCGGCGGCAACTTCGACTTCAAGCTGGGCACGCTGGACGCCGGCACGGTGGCCGACGATCTCGCCCGGATCGAGGGGCGGCTCGGCGGCACCAGCGTCGATCCGGATGCCGGCGGCAATCGTGGCGGCGACATCGACGGCGTCCACCAGGGCGACCTGCTCAGCGAGGGGCACAACACCCCCGGCGTGCTGGCGCAGTCCATCGGCGGCGGTGGCGGCCGCGCCAACGTGGTGGTGGCTTCGCAGTCGGGCCGGTTCGGCGCCTCCAGTTTCGTGCTGGGCAGCGAGGGCGGCAGCGACGACCGCGGTGGCGACATCACGCACGCGCAGCAGGGTTCCATCCGCACCAGCGGCACCGCCTCGCATGGCTCGGTGATGCAGAGCGTGGGCGGTGGTGGCGGCCTGCTGAGCTTCATCGTGGGCGAGGCGGGCGAACCGCAGCAGGTCGCCGCCTCCCAGAAACTGGAGGATGCCGGCGCGCCCGTGCATGCCCGCGCGGCGACGCCGGTGTTGCCGGCGCAGTCCGCGCCACTGGCGCTGGCGCTGGGCGCCACCGGCGGCTCCGCACAGCATGGGGGTAACGTCCAGCTCGCCCTCGAGGGCGACGTGATCACCGGCGGTGCGCATTCGGTCGGCCTGCTGTTCCAGAGCATCGGCGGCGGTGGCGGCCTCGCCAACGTGGTCGGCGCCAGCAGCCTCGAAGTGGTGCTCGGCGGCGCCGGCGGGGCCGCGGGCAACGGTGGCGCGCTGGACGTTGCCAACACCGGCAACCTCTTCACGGCGGGCGAGGGCGCGCACGGTGTGCTGCTGCAGTCCATCGGCGGCGGGGGCGGTGCCGTGCTGTCCGACGTCGAGGCCAGCGTCGTGGCTTCGGCAGGGAATTCCGGCGACGGCGGCGCGATCCGGTTCAGCCAGGCCGGCGACATCCGCACCGAGGGTGCGCGCTCGTGGGGCCTGATCGCGCAGAGCATCGGTGGCGGCGGCGGGTTCGTCGACGGCGTGTTCGCCGGCAGCGCCGGCGGCACCGGGGCGGGTGGCACCATCGACCTCACCCTCGACGGCAATGTGTTCACGCTCGGCGAGGGCTCCACGGCCCTGTTCGCGCAGAGCACCGGCACCAGCGGCGGCGGCAACATCGAGGCGCGCCTGACGGCCGGCCACTACATCCTCGGCGGCGCCGGCGGCACGGCGGTGCATCTCGACGGCGGCGCGGCCAACCGCTTCGAGAACGACGGCGTCGTGCAGACGCTGGACGGCATCGACGGCGCCGCGTTCATCGGCAGCGGCGGCAGCGACCTCATCCTGAACCGCGGTGTGGTCGTGGGCAACGTGGACCTCGGCGATGGCGCCAATGCCTTCACCAATGCCGCCGGCGCCACGTTCTATTCCGCGCCGGTGCTGTCGCTGGGGGCGGCATCCAACCTGTTCACCAACGAGGGACGGCTGGAGCCGGGCGCGCAGCAGCGCGCGCTGGTCACGCAGCTGTCGGGCAGCTTCGTGCAGGCCGCCGGCGGCGTGTCGCAGTTCGAGCTGGATTTCCTGTCCGGCGTGGTCGATTCGGTGGCGGCCACGGGCACGGCCCAGGTGGGCGGCGAGGTGAATGTCTCGTTGCTGAACGTGCACGTGATTCCCTCGGGCACGTTCGTCAAGCCGCTGTACACCGCCGCGGGCGGCATCACCAACGCGGGCCTGGCCTTCAATCCGCAGCGCTCCGCGGTGATCGACTACCGCCTGCTGTGGCATGCGACCAGCGCGGAAATGGAGTACACCGTCGACTTCTCGCCCCCCGGCGTGAAGGGCAACCGCAACGCCATCGGCGACTGGTTCAACCGCGTGCAGGCCGTGGGCAGCTCGCCGGAGCTGGCGGACCTCGTCACGCGGCTGGTGCTCGAGCCCGACCTCGACACCTATGCCGACCTGCTCACGCAGCTCGGTCCCGAACTGTACGCCGAGCAGCAGGCTTACACGCTGCGTTCAGGCCAGGCCTTCGGCCGCTCGCTGCGCAACTGCGGCTGGCAGAACCTGGGGCGCCTGGCTGGTGATGCGCCCTCCTGCACCTGGGTGCGGGTGGACCTCGGTTCCACCGACCGCGATCCGGATGCGGGCACGCCGGATTCGGAGGAGACCCTGCGCCGCTACGCCTGGGGTTTCCAGTTCGCCCTCGAACGCGGACTTTCCGTCGGCTTCGGCCTCGCGCTGGACGACGGCAACGTCAGCGGCTATGGCGATCTCTGGTCGGGCGGCATGAAGCAGCTGCAGGCGGGTGCCTCGCTGCGCAGGAACTTCGGCCGCTGGTCGGTGGGTGGCCTGGCGACGCTGGGCAAGAGCAGCCAGGACGCCAAGCGTGCCATCGCCGTCACTGATCCGCGCCTGGCCTCGGGCGACCGCAGCATCACCTTCGGTTCGCTGCTGGCGGATGCCAGCTACCGCTTCGACTTCGACGGCTTCGTGGTCACGCCCGGCCTTGCACTGGGCGGCGCGCTGCTGGACGCCAGCGGCATGGCCGAGTCCGGCGCCCACGAGCAGTCGCTGGTGATGCCCGGATACACGGATGTCCACCTGTGGGCCGAGCCTTCGGTGAACGTGGGCCTGGAGCGCGCCGTCGGCCGCGAGGGCCTGTTCAGGACCTATGCGCGCCTCGGCATGCTGGGATACCTCAATGGCGCGCGCACCCAGGTGCGCGCCGGCCTCGCCGGTGGCCTGGAGGGCGTCACGCCGATGCGTGTCAAGTCGGACCTGGATGCCGTGCACCTGCTGGCCGAGGGCGGCGTGGAATATCTCACGGCCGCGGGCCTGTCGCTGGGTCTGAACTACACGGCGGAGCGTTCCGACCTGCGCAGCGGCGGCCACCTCGGCCTGCGCTTCGCGCTGTCGCTGTTCTGAGCCTTGGAACGGGGCCGGCGGCGCGATGCCGCCGGCCCGCGGACGGAAAGGCGGCCTACTTCGCCGGTGCGATGCGATCCAGCGCCGCGGCCACGTGTCCGACGGTGCGATCCACGTTCAGCCACTTGTCGAGGCCGAACAGTCCCATGCGGAAGGTGCGGAAATCCTCCCCCTCGCCACACTGCAGCGGAACGCCGGACGCGGTCTGCAGCCCCGCCTCGATGAACTTCTTGCCGCTCTGGATGTCCGGGTCGGTGGTGTAGCTGACCACGACGCCCGGCGCCTTCCAGCCCTCGGCCGCGACGCTGGGGAAGCCGCGCGATTCCAGCAGCGCGCGCATCTTCCGGCCCAGCTCGAACTGCGCCTTCCGCACCTTGTCGAAGCCGATGCCGCGCGTCTCGGCCATCACGTCCCGCAGGCGCAGCAGGCCGTCGGTGGGCATGGTCGCATGGTAGGCGTGCTGGCCCTTCTCGTAGCCTTCCGCGATCTGCAGCCACTTCTTCAGGTCCGCGGCGAAGCTCGAGCTCTGCGTGGCCTCGATGGCCTCGCGGGCGCGCTCGTTCAGCAGCACCATGGCGCAGCAGGGCGTGCTGCTCCAGCCCTTCTGCGGCGCGGAGATCAGGATGTCGACCAGGCAGTCGCGCATGTTCACCCACACCGCGCCGGAGGCGATGCAGTCGAGCACGAACAGCGCGCCCACTTCGCGCGCCGCCCCGCCGATGGTCTTCAGGTAGTCATCGGGCAGCAGGATGCCGCTGGCCGTCTCCACGTGCGGCGCGAACACGATCCTCGGGCGTTCCCGGCGGATGGCCTCGGCCACTTCGGCGGCCGGCACCGGCGCCCATGGCGCCTGCGGGCCTTCGCCCTGCCGGCGGGCCTGCAGCACCACCGACTCGCCGGCGATGCCGCCCATCTCCAGGATCTGCGTCCAGCGGAAGCTGAACCAGCCATTGCGGACCACCAGCACCTTCTCGCGGTTCGCGAACTGCCGCGCCACCGCCTCCATGCCGAAGGTGCCGCTGCCCGGCACGATGGCCACGCTGGTGCCGCCGTACACCTCCTTCAGCGTCGAGATGATGTCCTGCATGACGCCGATGAAGCGCCGGGACATGTGGTTCAGCGCGCGGTCGGTGTAGACGACCGAGAATTCGAGCAATCCGTCGGGGTCGACGTGGGGCAGCAGGCCGGGCATAGGAATCTCCGTACAGAACCCCGAATTCTAGCAGCAGGAGGGGCACCGGTCCGCCGATGGGGCGTCGACACGCCGGCCGGGTCCGGTCTAACCTCCCGGGGGTCCCGCCAGGACGAGCGGCCGGGTGACCGGGCCGCCGGTGGATGCCGGGCAGAATGACAAGGAGGGGGATGATGTCACGCTTGATCCGATGGGCCGCCCTGGCCACGACCCTGGGGCTCGTGGGTGGTTGCAATGATTCGCCCACCGCACCGGCGTCCTGCGACCGGCAGTGCCTGGGACGCATGCTCGACAGTTACCTCGAGGCCGTGGTGGCCAACGATCCCTCCCGGGCGCCGCTGGTCATCGGCTTCAGGCAGACCGAGAACGCCGTCAACACCGTTCCCGGCAAGGGCGTGTGGCAGAGCGTGACCGCGCTGGGCAACCTGCAGCGCCGCTACTTCGATCCGGTCACCAGCCAGGCCGGCTACTTCGGCACGGTGAAGGAGGGCGATTCCACCGCCATCGTGACCATCCGGCTGAAGGTCGAGGACGACGCGCTCACCGAGGCCGAGTGGTACATCGCGCGCGAGAACGATCCGGGCATGAGCGGGCCGCGCCAGCCCGGCGCGCCGCCGGCAAACCTGCACAATCCGGAATACCTGGAACAGAACCCGCCGCCGCAGCGCGTGGTGCCGCAGGCCGAACGCGTGGACCGCGCCACGCTGGCGCGCATCGTCGACAGCTACTTCGACGCCATCACCTCGCACGATCCATCCGTGGCGTTGGTGCACAGGGGTTGCGGCCGTGCAGAGAACGGTTCGCCCGCGCCCGGCGGTGACTTCCTGCCGCCGGCGCCGCGGCGTGGCGGCCCGCCCACCGGGCCGGGAGCCGGGCCGCAACCGCCGGCCGGACCCGCCGCCGGTGGTCCCGGCGCGCCGCAGCCCGGCGTGGGCAGCCGCGACTGCGTGGCCGGGCTGGAGAACTTCCCGGTCGCGATGGTGGCGGCGCGCCGCATGCCGCTCATCGACGAGGAGGCACAGATGGTGCTCGCCACCGGCGTGTTCATCCGCAATCCCGGCGTGACGACGCCGCGCAACGTGGCCAGCTGGTGGTTCGTGATCGACGAGGCGAAGATCCGCACCACCTACACGGCGATGTTCTATCCGCCGCCGCACCTGGCCGTGCCGAACTGGCCGCCGTACGACGGCAACTGGCCGCTGCCGGCTACCTTCGCGCCGGCGGCGCCACAGGGAAGATAAGGAGCCGGAACGCGGCACCAGCTTCAGCCTGGTGGAAATGCCTGCCGGCCCATGAGTCGCCAGATGAGCGCCGTGATCCCGATTGCCGTCTCCGCCCGCCACGTGCACCTTTCCCCCCGCTCGATCGACCGGCTGTTCGGGCCCGGGCACGAGCTGAAGGTGAAGATGCCGCTGTCTCAGCCGGGGCATTTCGCCGCGGTGGAGACGGTGTCGCTGGTCGGCCCGAAGGGAAGGCTGGACGGCGTGCGCATCGTCGGGCCGCCGCGCGAGGAGGACCAGGTGGAACTCTCGCGCAGCGACGAGATCGCGCTGGGCATCGATGCGCCGCTGCGCCTCTCCGGCGACCTGGCGGACACCCCCGGCATCGACGTGGAAGGTCCGCGGGGCAGGGTGCACCTGGACCATGGCGTGATCACGGCCGTGCGGCACATCCACATGAGCCCGGAGGAAGCCGCCCGCTTCGGCGTGGCCGACCGCCAGAAGGTCAGCGTGGCCGTCGACAGCGACGGGCGCGACATGGTGTTCGGCGACGTGGTCGTGCGCGTCTCGCCGCGCTTCAGGCTGGAACTGCACCTGGATACCGACGAGGGCAACGCCGCCAATGTCGCCGCCGGTGCCACGGCGAGGCTGCTGCACGTCAGGCCGGAAGGGTGACGGGGCCGGGCGCGGATGGGCGGTGACTTCCGGATCGAGGCACTGCTGCATCCCGGGGCATACCCGCACGAAGTCGGTCGCATCGAACTCGTCGCCACGCATGTCTCCTGGGTGGTGCTGACGGGACCCTATGCCTACAAGGTCAAGAAACCGGTGCGCTTCGACTTCCTCGACGCCTCGACGCTGGAGCGCCGCGCCGCGCTGTGCGCGGAGGAGCTGCGGCTGAACCACCGCTTCGCGCCCGACATCTACCTGGATGTCGTGCCCGTGGTGCGCGCCGGCGAGGGATTCAAGGTGGGAGGCGGCGGCCCACCGGTCGAGTACGCACTGCGCATGCGGCAGTTCGACCCGGCCTGCTGCCTTCCGGAGCTGCTGCAACGCGAAGTCGTCACCGCCGAGGATGCACGGCAGGTGGCGCGCATGCTGGCCGACATCCATGCCCGCTCCGGGATCGCGCCTGCCGGGTCGGACTTCGGCCGGTACGAGGACGTCCGCCGCCGCGTGCTGGGCAACATCCGCGAGGTCGCGCGCGACGGGGAAGCTTCCCTGCAGCCCGCGCTGGCCCGCATCGCCGACCTGGCCGCCGCGAGGCTGCAACGCCTGGCGCCGCTGGTGGAGGCGCGCCGGCGGGCGGGCCATGTGCGCGAATGCCACGGCGACCTGCATGCCGCCAACCTGGTGAAGTGGCGGGGCCGCTGGACGGCCTTCGACTGCCTGGAGTTCGACCCCGCGCTGCGCTGGATCGACACGCTGGGTGACCTCGCCTTCCTGTTCATGGACCTGCTGGCCCACGGACGCGAGGACCTCGCCTTCGAATTCCTCAGCGCCTACGAAGAAGAGGCGGGCGACTACACCGGCCTCGCCCTGCTGCCGCTGCACGTCGCCGACCGCGCGCTGATCCGCGCCAAGGTCGGGCTGCTGCGCGCCGCCGGCGCCGGGCCGGAAGGCCGCCCGGCGCTGCTTGCCGCCGCCGGTGGCAGGATCGCCCTCGCGCGGCGCTGGCTCGAGGGCGTGCCCGGGGCGCTGGTGATCATGCACGGCCTCGCCGGCAGCGGGAAATCGACCGTGGCGGCCCAGCTGGTCGGGCGGATCGGCGCGGTGCGCATCCGCTCCGACGTGGAGCGCAGGCGGCTGGCCGGCAGGCCCGCCCTGTCACGGCGGCGGCAGGGTATCGCGGAGGGCGAGTATTCGCGCGACTGGACGCAGCGCACCTATGCGCGCCTGCTGCGCTCGGCGCAGGCGGCGCTGAAGGGCGGCTGCAACGTCATCGTCGATGCCACCTTCCTCGACGCCTCGCATCGCGAGGCATTCCGGCGCCTGGCGCGAAGCATGGAGGCACGCTTCCTGATCGCCTCCTGCACGGCGGACCCGCAGGTGCTTCGGGCCCGCATCCGGGCGCGGGCCAGCTCGGGAACGGATCCTTCGGAAGCCACGGTGGCCGTGCTGGAGCACCAGCTGCGGACGCAGCATCCCCTCGCGGATACGGAACTTCAGAGAACCGTGCTTTTCGATACCGCGGATCGCGATTCAACATCGCGCGCACTGGACAGCGTGCGCGCACTCTGCGCCGGTAGAGCATAGGACCTCAATCCGGGGTGCCGACTCCCTGCAGGGCGCGTTCCGCCTCGGCGACGTGCCGCTTCACGGCCAGGAAGCTGTCCGGCGTCACCGAGATCGAGTCGATGCCCCACTGCACCAGGCCCGCGGCGAACTCCGGCCGGTCGCTGGGAGCCTGGCCGCACAGGCCCACCTTCACCTTCTGGCGGCGCGCCTCCTGGATCACCTCGCGGATCATCCAGCTCACCGCCTCGTCGCGCTCGTCGAACAGCGAGGCCAGTTCGGCCGAGTCGCGGTCCACGCCCAGGGTCAGCTGCGTGAGGTCGTTGCTGCCGATCGAGAAGCCGTCGAATCGGCGGGCGAACTCGCGCGCCAGGATCACGTTCGAGGGGATCTCGCACATCACGTAGACTTCGAGTCCGTCCTGGCCGCCCACCAGGCCGTTTTCCGCCATGATCGCCAGCACCTGGTCGGCCTCGGCGGGCGTGCGGCAGAAGGGAATCATCACCACCACGTTGCGGAAGCCCAGCACCTCGCGCAGGCGGCGGATGGCGCGGCATTCCAGCTCGAAGCCTTCGCGGTAGTGCGGCGAGTAGTAGCGTGAGGCGCCGCGCAGGCCGATCATGGGATTCTCCTCGACGGGCTCGAACTCGCGCCCGCCGACGAGGCTGGCGTATTCGTTCGACTTGAAGTCGCTCGTGCGGATGATGGCCGGATTCGGATGCAGCACCGCGGCGATGCGCGCCAGGCCCAGCGCCAGGCGCTCGACGAAGTAATCGGTGCGGTTGTCGTAGCCCTCGGTCAGCTCCGCGATGACGCGCCTGGCCTCCTCGTCCTGCAGCGAGTCGAAGCGCACCAGCGCCATCGGGTGCACGCGCACCAGGTTCGAGACCACGAACTCCATGCGCGCCAGTCCCACGCCGTCGGCCGGCAGGCGCCACCAGCGCATCGCCGAGGCCGGGTTGGCGAGATTGAGCATGATGCGCGTGCGGGTCTGCGGGATCTCCGACAGGTCCACCTCGGCGGACTCGATCTGCGCCGCGCCCTCGTAGACGAACCCATGGTCGCCCTCGGCGCAGGACACGGTGACCTCCTGCCCGTCGGCCAGCAGCAGCGTGGCATTGCCGGTGCCGACCACCGCGGGCACGCCCAGCTCGCGGCTGATGATGGCCGCGTGCGAGGTCCGCCCGCCGTGGTCGGTGATGATGGCGGCGGCCTGGCGCATTGCCGGCACCCAGTCGGGATTGGTGGTGCGCGCGACGAGGATGGAGCCGGGCACGAAGCGGGGCAGGTCCGCGGCCCGTTCCAGCCGGCACACGCGGCCGGTCACCGCCCCCTCGCCGATGCTGATGCCGGTGGCGAGCAGCTTGCCCTTGCGGCGGATCTTCCAGGTGCGCAGCGCGCCGGAGGTGCGGCGCGACTGCACGGTCTCGGGACGCGCCTGCACGATGTACAGCTCGCCGGATTCCCCGTCCTTGGCCCACTCCATGTCCATGGGCACGCCGTAGTGGGCTTCGATCACGCAGGCCCAGCGCGCCAGCGTGACGATCTCGTGGTCGTCGAGCACGAACGAGCGGCGCTCCAGCGGCGAGGTCTCGATGTTGCCCGTCGGTGCGCCGCCCTGTTCGAAGTAGACCAGCTTGCGTTCCTTGCGGCCGCACTTCTTCTCGATGATGGGCATGGCGCCGCGCAGGTCGGCGAGCAGCGGCTTGAACACCTGGAACTCGTCCGGATCGACGGTGCCCTGCACCACGTTCTCGCCGAGGCCCCAGGAGCCGTTGATCAGCACGATGCGGTCGCAGCCCGTGTCGGTGTCGATAGAGAACATCACGCCGGCCGAGGCGAGGTCGGAACGCACCATGGTCTGCACGCCGACGGAAAGGGCGATCTTCGACTGCCCGAAGCCCCGGGCCTGCCGGTAGCTGATGGCGCGGTCGGTGTACAGCGAGGCCAGGCAGCGCCGCGTGGCGTGCAGCAGCGCCTGTTCCCCGGCGATGTTCAGGAAGCTCTCCAGCTGCCCCGCGAAGCTGGCCTCGGGCAGGTCCTCCGCGGTGGCGCTGGAGCGCACCGCGACCGAGGCCGGCGCCGGGCCGCGGCCGAGGCGGCGGTATTCCGCCAGGATCGCGGCCTCGCATTCGGGCGGCCACCTTCCGGCCATGAAGGCCTCCCGGATCCTGCGGCCCGCCTCGGCCAGCTCGATGCGGCCCGCGTGCCAGTCGCCGATCGCGGCGTCGATCACCGGCTGCAGCCGGTTGGCGTCGATGTACCGCCAGTAGGCCTGCGCCGTGGTCGCGAACCCACCCGGCACGCGGATGCCATGGGACGACAGCGCCGAAACCATCTCGCCCAGCGAAGCGTTCTTGCCGCCCACGGCCGGCACGTCGGTGCGGCGCACCTGCTCCAGCGGCACCACCAGTGCCTTCGGATCCACCGGCATGCGGCGCCCGTCCGTCAGCCGGCCCGGCGGGCAACGTGCGTCTTGAAGCCGCGCGGCTTCACGATCAGCACGTCACAGGGCATCAGGTCCAGCGTCCGCTCCGCGGTGCTGCCGATCAGCAGCCGTCCCAGCGCGCTGCGCGAGATCGCGCCCATCACCACCACGTCGGCGCGCAGGCGCCGTGCGGCCGCCGGGATCGCCTCCGAGGGCATGCCGGTCTCGATGTGCAGGCGTGCCGCGGGCAGCCCGATGGCCGCGGTGGCCTTCGCCAGCGCGCGTTCGGTGCCCTTCCGGTAGCGCAGCTCGGTGACCGGGTCGACCACCATCGCATAGGCGTCGCCGTAGGCATGGGGAATGGCGGCCGACAGCGGCATGTAGGCATGCACCACGTCGAGGCGGCCACCCAGCGCCGCGCTGAAGGCGCCGGCGGTCTCGAGGATGCGGCGATCGAGCTTCGAGGATCCGCCGCGGGGGTGCAGCGGATCGATGGCGGCCACCACGCGCACGCTGCGCCACGGCGTGTCCTGCTTGACGAACAGCAGCGGGACGGGGCATTCGCGGATCAGCTGCCAGTCGGTGTTGGTCAGGAACAGCCGGGCGCCGAAGGCGCGGCGGCGGGAGCCGGCGACCACGAGGTCGGGCCTGCTGCGCAGGGTCTCCCGCACGATGGCTTCGTGCGGCGGCGCATCCCACACCGCGCGCACTTCCACCTTCAGCCCGCGCCGCCGCAGCGGTTGGGCCAGCTTCTCCAGCAGCCTGGTGCTGCGTGCCAGCCTGCTGTCCGCGTCCTCGCGGACGACGGCACTGGGAAAGCCGGGCACCACGGTGAGCTGCGCGAAGTCGCCGTGGAAGAGGATCAGCCTGGCGCCGGTACGCTGCGCGATGCCGGCGGCGCGCCGCAGGACCGGCTGCTCCCGGTCGGCGGGTGACTCGATGCAGGCGAGGATCTTGCGGAAGGGCTGGCTGGACATCGCACCTTGCCTCCACTGGGGATGGTTCCCGAACGGTAGCGGGCAAGGGCCCCGCCCATCATCCGCACAACTACCTAATGCGTGCTGGCCCCCTGCCGGTCGTCAGGTGCAGGCGCATCGGCCACGCGCAACTTCGACTGCTCCGCATCGTCCCTGCCCGCATGGCCGAGGATCCTGGAGATCTCCACCACCAGCGACTTCACGTCCACCGGCTTGCTCAGCACGCGGCAGGATCCTTCCTCCGCCAGTTTCATCAGGGCGGGCGAGGTGTCGCCGCTCAGCACCAGCGCCGGCAGCGCCCGTCCCGCCTTTGCGCGCAGGCGCGCGATGGCGTCGAGGCCCGTCTCGCCCTGTCCCAGGTGGTAGTCAGTGATGATCAGGTCGGGGATGCGGGGTGCGTTCTCCAGCGCCCTTTCGGCGGCGGAGATGCGCGCGGCCGAAAGGGCGGTGTGGCCGACGGTCTTGAGGTAGAACTCGGTGGCGGTGCGCACGGCATCGTCGTCCTCGACCAGGAGCACCAGGGCCCCGGTGACGGAGCGCTCGAGCCCGTTCTCGCGGCGCGTCCTGCGCGCGCGCACCGCCGCGCCGCAGATGTGCTCGGAGGGAATGCACACGCGGAAGGTCGTGCCGCGGCCCGGTTCGGAGCTGGCGTCCAGCGCGAGTCCCAGCTGCGCGGCGATGCGCTTGACGATGGACAGGCCCAGCCCCACGCCTTGGTGGCGGCCACGGTCGAGCTGGTAGTACTCGTCGAAGATGTGCTCGAGCTGCTCGCTGGAGATGCCGATGCCCGAGTCGGCCACCTCGACGACCAGTCCGCCCTCCTGCATGCGGCATCCGAGGCTCACGCCGCCGGAGTCGGTGAACTTCAGCGCATTGGCGAGCAGGTTCTCCAGCAGCTGCCTGAACAGCGTACGGTCGGTGCGCACGTAGCGCATCTCCGTGTTGACGGAAAGGGTGAGGCCGCGCGCCTCGGCCAGCGGTTCGAAGGCGCGCTGCAGGGCGCCGAAGATCTCCGCGAGGCTGACCTCCTCGATCTCCGGCTTGACCGCGCCGGCTTCCAGGCGGGAGAGGTCGAGCAGTGCGTTGAGCAGGTTGGCCATGGCCTCGAGCGCCTCGCTCTGGCGCGCCAGCAGTTCCTGCACCTCCGGTTCGTCGATCTGCTGCTGCAGCGCTGCGTTCAGCAGCTGCAGGGCCTGCAGCGGCTGGCGCAGGTCATGGCTGGCGGTGGCCAGCAGGCGGCTCTTGGCCGCATTGGCGCGATCGGCCTCCTGTTGCGCGGCGCGCAGCACCTGCACGGCCTGGCGGCGGTCGGTGCCGTCGCGCACGGCGGCGGCCACCAGCGGCTGGCCATTCAACTGCACGGGCGAGAGGCGGATCTCGGCCGGGAACTCCGACCCGTCCTTGCGCACGGCGACCAGTTCGGCGGCCGCGGCGCCCATCTCGCGCGTGCGCGGGCTCTGCGAGTAGTCCTCGCGGTGGCGGACATGCGCGCCGCGCAACCGCTCGGGAATCAGCCGCTCGATCGGGGAGCCGATCAGCTCGGTGCGTTCGAAGCCGAACAGCTTCTCGGCGGCGCCGTTGGCGAGGACGATGCGTCCATGGCCATCGACCACCAGCAGCGCGTCTGGAGCGAACTCGACGAGGTTCTCCAGCAGTGCGCTGGGGTACTGCGGTGCCGCCATGGCGTAGGGGAGGCGCCACGTCCCCGCCATCTCCATGCAGGGAATCGCAGCGATTATGGTTACCGTCCTGCCGATACCATAGCAGAAACCGCGCCGCCGCGCCGGGAGGGGTCAGGCCGCTTGCCGCCGGGTCGCCGGTTGGCAGATGGACGCCAGCGTCAGGCCGATTTCCTGTCCGCTGATCGCGCGCCGGGGGTAGGTGCTTTCCCGTTCCGCCTCGCGCGCCAGGTCGGCCAGCGTGATCATCCCCACCAGCGACCCCTCGGCATCGACCACCGGCAGGCGCCGGATCCTCGCCTCGCTCATGATCCGCTCCACGTCGGCGAGCGAGTCGGTGGGCCGGCAGGTGTAGACCTGCCGGCTCATGGCGTCGGCCACCTTCAGCTCGGCCAGTGGTCTTCCCTGGAACAGCGCGGACATGCAGATGTCCCGGTCGGTGATCACGCCGCTGACGCGGCTGGCGCCATTGCCGGTGCACACGGGCAGGCAGCCGCAATCGTGGTCCCACATCAGCTGGGCGGCGCGGCTCAGGGAATCCTCGGGCGAACAGCAAACGACCTGCTTCGACATCAGATGCTCGACTTGCATGACGGCCTCCTCTGACCGGTGGATCAACAGGCGTGCAGACGTGCGTGCTGGGCCGCGAGGCTCAGCCGTGGACGGCCGCGGGGAATGGCGGCAGGGACGCCGGGTGGACAGTCCTGCAGGGCATCGGCCACGCGCCGGGGCGTGCCCAGGTCGGTCCAGCCGCAGGGCGGAACGGTCAGGACCCTGAGGTTCGCCGCCTCGTCCGCCAGCACGTCGCGGGAGTAGTCCAGCGTCGGCAGCCGTTCGTACAGCGCGGCCAGGTGGCCGCCGCCGTCGGCCTCCCCGCCGTCGCGGCGCACAGCCTCCTGCATGGCCGCGAGCGCCCCGGGGGTGCGGCGGCGGAACATGTCCAGCAGCGCGCGCACGCCGGCGACCATGATGAACGAGTTCCACAGCGCGCCGCGCTCCAGCAGCGCCAGCGCCGTCTCGGCACGGGGCTTCTCGACGAACTGCGTCACGCGCCTGAGGGCCTGCCCGTCGCGATCGCCGGGAACGATGTAGCCGAGCTCGGGATCGGGACGATCGGGCCTGAAGCCCAGGAGCAGCGCGACGTCGCCACGGCGGGCGAGGGCGGCCACGGCCTCGCGCAGTGCGCCGGCCAGCACGGCCTCGTAGCGCACGTGGTGGTCGGACGGCAGCACCACCACGTTCGCCTCCGGATTGCGCCCGGCGATGTGCAGCAGCGGCAGCAGGATGCCGTGCGCGGTGCCGCGGTTGGCGGGCTGCACGATCACGTTGCAAGGCGGGACCATCGAGAGCGTGGGTTCCCACCAGCGCCGGTGCTGTTCGGCGACGACCACGCAGGTGCGCGCCGCGTCCGCGACACTGCCGGCGCGATGGATGGACTCCTCCAGCAGCGAGGGTCCATCATGGAGCGAGCAGTACTGTTTCGGGATCGTGGCGCCGGACGGTGCCGTGGTCAGGCTGCGCAGCCGGGTGCCGTCGCCCGCGGCGAGCACGAGTGCCCAGGTGTTCGATCTTCCGCGCATGAATCGCCTCCTCTTGCTGGGGCCGGCCGCCGCAGCGGGCGGCCGGCCAGGGGTTCCTGTCACAAGGCCCTGCCTGCACCCACCCCGGCCTTCTCCTCCTCATGGATCCGCTGGCAGCGCAGGCAGCGCTTGGCGGTGGGCCAGGCCTCCAGCCGCTCGGCCGCGATGCTCTCGCCGCACCGGATGCAGGTGCCCCAGCTGCCGTGGGCGATGCGCTGCAGGGCGGCGTCGATGTCGCCGATCTCCTCGGCGTCGCGCGCCACGTCGGCGTGCCGCACTTCGGCCAGCAGTCCGGCAAGGGATGCACCCTGCGCGTCCATCAGGCGCTGGGCGATGTCCGCGTAGCGTTCGGTGCCCTCGCGCAGCAGGGCGTCGCGGATCTCCTGCTGCAGCACGCGGCGGCGTTCGCGGAGTTGCTCGGCGACCTGTCGGGGATCGGTCTTCGGGAGTGCAGTCATGATGTCCTTGTGTGGAAAAAGGTGAGCCGGTGGTCGCGGCCATGCCGCGACCACGCCAGCGACGTCACTGGATCTTGATTTCGATCGGGCCGGCCGGGGTCGAGGGAACCTTCTTCGGCACGTGCACCGTCAGCACGCCGTCCTTGCACTCGGCGCGGACGCTGGTGGGATCGGCGTTGTCGGGAAGCATGAAGCTGCGCATGAAGCTGCCGTGGAAGCGCTCGATGCGGTGCATCTTCTCGTCCTTGTGCTCCTTCTCCTGCTTGCGCTCGCCGCGGATCGTCAGCACGCCGTCCTCGAGCGTCACGTGCACGTCCTCGCGGCGCACGCCGGGCAGTTCAGCCTTGACGAGGTATTCCTTCTCGGTCTCGCTGGTGTCGGCGACCGGCGCCCACTCGGTGCCGGTGCTTCCATTGTCAGCGCCCAGGCGCAGCCAGCGCGAGATCTGCGGCGGAAAGAAGCTGCGGATGAAGTCCTCGGTCTCGGCGAAGGGTTCGCGGCGAATGATGTTCATGGCGATTCTCCTGCAGGGTCCTGCGAGAAAAAGGGAATGCCAGAGCAAGGTACATCCACCCCGAAGGGGGGCAATAAGTAAAAATACCAGCCGGTACCGTGGAGAGTACAGGGGATTTTTCGCCGCGCGCGATTGCGCGCGGCTTACGCGTGGCCGGCGTCGAGCACCATGCGCACGAGCTGCGCCACGGAATGTGCGCCGAGCTTCTCCATCACGTGGGCGCGGTGGATTTCCACGGTGCGCTGCGAAATGCCGAGGTGGGCGGCCATCACCTTGTTCTGCGTGCCCTGGATCATCAGGTCGAGCACCTGGCGCTCACGCGCGGTGAGTGAGTCCAGGCGGCGGCGGATCTGCTCGCGCTGGCGCAGCATCTCGCGGTTCTGGCGGTCCTTTTCCAGCGCCTTCCTGATGCGCTCGATCAGGTCCTGGTCGCGGAAGGGCTTCTGCAGGAAGTCGAAGGCGCCTTGCTGCATCGCGGCCACCGCCATCGGCACATCGCCGTGGCCGGTGATGAACAGCACCGGGATGATCGCGCCCTTCATGTTCAGTTGCTGCTGCAACTCCAGCCCGCTCATGCCGGGCATGCGGATGTCGAGCACCAGGCAACCGGGCTGCTCCGGATCGTAGGATGCGAGGAACTCCTGCGCGGATGCCATGGGCGTGGCGGGGATTCCGACCGACTTCAGCAGCAGCCGGATCGACGAGCGTACGCCCGCGTCATCGTCCACCACGAACACCGTTTCCGGAAGCCTGCGCTCTTTCGTATTCACGTTCAGGTTCACGCCCATGTTCATGTTCACGCTCATGAAGTCACCTCCGCGGCGGGCAGCGTGAGCACGAAGCGGGCACCCCGCGGCGAGGCCGGTTCATGCCGCAGGGAACCCCCGTGCGCCTCGGCGATGGTCCGGCACATCGGCAGTCCCAGGCCCACGCCATTGGGCTTGGTGCTGCGGAAGGGCTCGAACAGCCGCTCCAGGATGGTTTCGGACACGCCCGGGCCATTGTCCCGCACCGCGATCTCGCAGTCACCTTCCGGGGTGCGGCGGCAGGTGACCGTGACCAGCCGCGCCTCGGGTGGTTCGTCGGCCAGGGCCTCCAGCGCGTTGCGCAGCAGGTTCAGCAGCACCTGCGCGATCTGCATCCGGTGGACGAGCAGCGGGGGCAGGTCGGGCTGCAGTTCGAAGGACAGCCGGGCGCGGTGCGCGCGGGCGTCGGCCAGGCAGATGGCGCGCAGCTCCTCGATGAACTCGCCCACCGAGGTCACCTCGCAGGGGGCATTGTCGTCGCTGCGCGCCAGGCTCCGGAGGCGCCTGATGATTTCCCCGGCACGCATTGCCTCGGCAACGATCTCGCGCAGCGCCACATGCACATCCTCGAGGTCGGAATCGGGCGAGTCGAGCAGCCGCTCGGCCGCCAGCGCGTAATTGGCGATCGCGGTCAGGGGCTGGTTGAGCTCGTGGGCGATGCCGCCGGCCATCTCGCCCATGGTCGCGAGGCGCGCCACATTCATCAGCCGTTCGTTCATCAGGCGCGTGCGCTCTTCTTCTTCCTTCCGTTCGGACAGGTCGTGCAGGAAGGCCACGTGCCGGGGCGCCCCGCTGCCGGCCACCCGGCCGATGGCCACGCGTACGGGGATGACCGTGCCGTCGCGGTGCAGCGCCTGGGCTTCCTGGTTCACGTCGGTGCGCTGCTGCAGCAGGGATTCCACCTCCGGCAGGAGCCGCAGGATGCCGGTGCCGTGCAGGTCGGCGGCGCTCCAGCCGAACAGGCGCTCGGTGGCCTTGTTGGCGAACAGGATGCATCCCGCGTGGTCGAAGACCACCACGGCGTCGAGCGCCGCGTCCAGCACGCGATGCAGGTCGTTGATGCCAGGCATGGGTCCGAGTATCGCTCCTGGGTCGCCTGGGGGGACTACGGATACTCCGCAGCCACCACGCATTCAGCCGGCCTCCACCTCGAGGGAGTAGACCACCTGCGTGCGGTCAGCCGGGTCCGGCTGGCAGCTGAATCCCATGTGCGTGGCCAGCTCGCGCATGCGCGCATTGCCCGATGAGTCCACCGAGTACAGCGTGCGCACGCCGCTGGCGCGCGCCAGGTTGATGAGGCGCCTGAGCAGCAGCGTGCCCAGGCCGCGGCGCTGCCAGTCGTCCGCGACCGTGACCGCCACCTCGGCGCGGTCGTCCGAAGTCTTGCAGAAGCGTGCCACGCCGACCTGGCGCTCGTGCCCGTCCTGCCGGGCCACGGCGATCAGCGCCGCTTCCCTTTCGGGGTCGATGTCGGTCAGCCGGCGCACCATCTCGTCGCTGGGCGTGGCCACGCAGCCGAGGAAGCGGAAGCGGCGCGACTCGGGCGAGAGGCCCTCGATGAACCTGCGCTCGAGCTCCGCATCCTCGCGGCGGATCGGCCGGATGAGGACCTGGCTGCCATCCCGCAATGTTTCCATGCCCTGGTTGAACCTGCCGACAGGAAGATCGTCCCCACTGTAGGCGGAGGCGAAAGGCGATGCATTCGCAATTGTACGTAGGTGCTGCCCGCGGCGGGCGCGGCCCTCAGAGATCGGCGGCGGGCTGTGCGCGGCCCTCCTTCTCCGGCTTCTCGGTCATGGTGGCCTCGGTCAGCAGCAGGATACCGGCCACCGACACGGCGTTCTCCAGCGCGATGCGCACCACCTTGGTGGGGTCGATGATGCCGGCCTCGAACAGGTCCACGTACTCGTTGCGGGCGGCGTCGAAGCCCACGTCGCCGTCCTCCGCGAGCATGCGGTGGACCACCACGCCCGGATCGACGGCCGAGTTCTCGGCGATCTGCCGCGCCGGGCCCTCCAGCGCGCGGCGGAAGATCTCCACCCCGGTGCGCTCGTCGCCCGTGCACTCGGCCTCGAGCTGCGCCACGGCCTTGCTGCAGCGGAGCAGGGCGAGGCCGCCGCCGGCGACGATGCCTTCCTCCACCGCGGCGCGAGTGGCGGCGATCGCATCGTCGAGCGCGTCCTTGATGGCCTTCATCTCGGACTCCGACGGGGCGCCGACGTGGATCACCGCCACGCCACCCAGCAGCTTGGCCAGCCGTTCCTGCAGCTTCTCGCGGTCGTAGTCGCTGGTGGCCTTGTCGATCTCGTGGCGGATCTGCTCCGCGCGCGCCTCGATGGCCTTGCGGTCGCCCGCGCCGCCCACCAGCGTGGTGTGGTCCTTGTCGATGACGATGCGCCGCGCCCGCCCGAGCTGCGCGACGCCGGCATCCTCCAGCCGCGAGCCGAGCTCGCTGGAAACCACCTGCGCGCCGGTGAGCACGGCGATGTCCTGCAGCATCTGCTTGCGCCGGTCGCCGAATCCCGGCGCCTTGACCGCGGCATTCTTCAGGATGCCGCGCAGCTGGTTCACGATCAGCGTCGCCAGCGCATCGCCCTCGACGTCCTCGGCGATGATCAGCAGGGGACGGCTGGCACGGGCGACTTCCTCCAGCAGGTGCAGGATGTCCTTGACCGCGCCGATGCGCGCGTCGGTGACGAGCACGTAGGCATCCTCCAACACGGCCTCCATGTCCTTGGGGTCGGTGACGAAGTAGGGCGAGAGGTAGCCGCGGTCGAACTGCATGCCCTCGACCACCTCGAGCGAGGTCTCGGTGGTGCGCGCCTCCTCCACGGTGATCACGCCCTCGTCGCCGACCTTCTCCATGGCTTCGGCCACCAGCTCGCCGATCTTCGTGTCGTTGTGCGCCGAGATGGTGGCGACCTGCGCCTTCTCGCGCCGCGTGCGCACCGGACGCGACATGGCGCGCAGGGCGTCCACCGCGCAGCGGAAGGCGCGGTCCATGCCGCGGCGCAGGTCGACCGCGCTGGCGCCGGCGACCACGTTGCGCACGCCGTCGGCGAACAGCGCATGTGCCAGCACGGTGGAAGTGCTCGTGCCATCGCCGACCACCTCGCCGGTCTTCTCCGCCGCCTGGCGCAGCATGCGCACGCCGAGGTTCTCCTCCGGATCCTCCAGGTCCATTTCCTTGGCGATGGTCACGCCGTCATTGCAGACCAGCGGCACGCCCCAGGACTTCTGGATCAGCACGGAGCGGGATTTCGGGCCGAGCGTGATGCGCACGGCAGCGGCCAGTTGCGAGGCGCCGCGCAGCACCTTCTCGCGCGCGGCGGAGTGGAACAGCACCTGCTTGTGGGCCATGGCGTTCACCCGTGATCGCGTTGGCGATGGATGTTGCGCGCATGTTTCGCCGGCCACACTGGCGCGGCAATCCGGTCGTCTACGTAGCGGCTACGGACTTACCCGGTGCCGGAGCGGTCCGGATAGTTGAACCAGTCAACGCAACCGAAGGTGGGGTCGCATTCCGGTTCCTTCTTCTGTGGCCGGGGGGGCTTCGCCGCATGCGGGGACGCGGATGGTGCGCGCGCAGGGGAATCGGCGGGAACGCGGATTTCCTGGTGCGGCGGCGGCCGGTCCGTGATCGATGCCGGAGTCTGGTTCATGTCGACCTCCATCCACGGACGATCGACGATAGTCCTTCCGGCGGATTGTTCCAATACGTACTTTTGCCCGTGCCGGGGCCGGACCTCAGGAGCGGGGCCGCAGCACGGCGGCGCCTTGCAGCCGGCCCTGCCTGAGGCGTTGCAGCGCCTCGTTGGCCTCCTCCAGCGGGAAGCATTCCACCTGCGGATGCAGGTCGAGTTGCGCTGCAATACGCATGAACTCCTCGCCGTCGCGGCGCGTCAGGTTGGCCACCGAAGTCACCGTGCGCTCGCCCCAAAGCAGGTGATAGGGAAAGCCCGGGATGTCGCTCATGTGGATGCCCGCGCACACCACGCGTCCGCCCTTGCGCGTCGCGGCCAGGGCGGTGGGCACCAGCTCGCCCACGGGTGCGAACAGGATGGCGGCGTCCAGCGGCTCGGGCGGCGGCTCGTTGCTGGCGCCGGCCCAGGCCGCCCCGAGCTGCAGCGCGAAGCGCTGGCTGTCCTGGTCGCCCGGACGCGTGAAGGCGAACACCTGCCGTCCCTCGAAGCGCGCCACCTGCGCCAGCAGGTGCGCTGCGGCGCCGAAGCCGTACAGGCCGAGCCTCTGGCCATCGCCGGCCGCGCGGTAGGCGCGGTAGCCGATCAGTCCGGCGCACAGCAGCGGTGCCGCCTCGGCGTCGCCGTAGCGGTCGGGAAGCAGCAGGCAGAAGCGCGCGTCGGCCAGCGCGTACTCGGCATAGCCGCCATCCACGGTATAGCCGGTGAACAGGGCCCGCTCGCAGAGGTTCTCCAGGCCGCGGCGGCAGTCATCGCATTCGCCGCAGGTGCGTGCCAGCCACGGGATGCCCACGCGGTCGCCGACCTTGAAGCGCGTCACCGCGGGACCCGCCGCCACGACACGCCCCACCACCTCGTGGCCGGGGACCACCGGATGCCCGGCCGCGACGAGCTCGCCGTCCAGCACATGCAGGTCGGTGCGGCAGACGCCGCAGGCGGACACGCGCACCAGCACCTGCCCGTCGCCCACGGCCGGCAGTGGCACTTCGTCGGCCTGCAGCGCGTTGCCGGGCGCGTGCAGACGCATGGCCTTCATGGTGCGGGGCAGGTTCATGGTCGTGTCCTCGGCAGCAGGGCCAGCATCAGCATGGCCATGCCCATGCAGACGTACCCGAGGGCGTCGAAGTTCCAGAACATTGAGTGGGGCACCTGGTCGGTCAGGTGGGGGAATCATCAGCAGAGGATATTGCCTATCATGGGCAGCCTGACCAGTTCCGTGGAGTTGCCGTGAACCTGCATGTGCCTTCTCCCGGCCGCCGGCCAGGGGGCCTTTCCAAGGGCGTCCTGGTGTTGATGCTCGCGGCGTCACCGGCCGTGGCCGCGGAGCGCGCCGGGCCGTTGCCGCAGCCCGGCCTTGCGGAGCCGGTCGTGGCCACCGAGGGCATGTCGCCGCGGGACATGCCGCATTACCTGCTGCTCGAGCATGCGCTGCAGCGCTACCGGGAGCTCGCGCAGCAGCCCGGCCTGACCGACCTGCCGCCGCTGCCGCGCCGTTCGATCAAGCCCGGCGAGAGCTGGGAGGGCATGCCCGCGCTGCGCCGCCTGCTCGAAACGCTCGGGGACCTGCAGCCCGGGCCGGCGCCCGACCCGCCACCCGCGGCCGCCACGGCCGCGCCCGGGCCGGACGGTTCCGGAGCAGATGCGGTGCAACCCGGGCTGGTATTCGATCCCGCCCTGGTGCTCGCCCTGCAGCGCTTCCAGGAGCGGCACGGGCTGGCCACCGACGGCGTGCTCGGCCCGGCGACGTGGCGGGCGCTGACCACGCCGATGAGTACCCGCGTGCGGCAGATCGAGCGCACGCTGGCGCGCTGGCGGGAGCTGCCGCCCCATCCCTACCGGCGCGCCATCTTCCTCAACATTTCGCCCCTCCGCCTCTCCGCGGTGTCGGGCTTCGCCGTGCGTGAATCGCAGATGCTGGCCATCGACGTGGTGGTGGGCCGGGCGGTGAAGAGCCTGCGCACGCCGGTGTTCACGGCCGACATGACCCACGTGATCTTCCGTCCCTACTGGGACGTGCCGGCCAGCATCGCGCGCAACGAGATCGTGCCGGCCGCGCGGCGCGACCTCTCGTACCTCACCCGCAACCACTACGAGCTGCTCGACCGTTCCGGCCGCATCGTGGCCGCCTCCGAAAAGGCGCTGGGCCAGCTCGCCGCGGGCAGCCTGCGCGTGCGCCAGCGTCCCGGACCGGACAATGCGCTGGGCGGGGTGAAGTTCATGCTGCCGAACCCGTACAACGTATACCTGCACGACACGCCGGCGCGCACCCTGTTCGCGCTCTCGAGGCGCGACTTCAGCCATGGCTGCATCCGCGTGGCGGACCCGGCGGCGCTGGCGGCATTCGTGCTGCAGGATGATCCCGCGTGGACGCCGGAGCGCGTCCAGGCGGCGATGTCGGGCGATACGCCGCTGCGGGTGGACCTCAAGGAACCGATACGCGTCTACATCGCCTACGGCACCGCCATCGCGCGCGAGGACGGCACCTTGCTGTTCCTCGAGGACATCTACGGCCTCGAGCGCTAGCCGCCAGCGCCGGGGTGCCAGCCTCAGCCGGTCCAGGAGCGCACGCGGCCGGTATCCAGGTGCACGAAGTCGGACCTGGCGTAGTAGCCCACGCCACCGGCACGCAGCTGCAGCGCGAGGTCGCGCAGGTGCGAGGTGGGACAGCCCGGCAGGCGCACGTCGATGGCGCGGCCCTCCATGTGCAGGCTGCGCGTCGCCACGCCGGTGCTGGCCTTGCGCAGCTTCTCGTTGGTGGCCGGCGAGCGGTAGCCGGAAATGATCTCGTAGTGCGCCTTGCAGCCGGCCAGCGCCGCCAGGGCGTGGAGCTGGTCGAACAGGCGCGGGTCCATGCGTGCCACCTCGCCGCTGCGATGGTCGCGCAGCACGTGGTCGAACTCGCCCAGCACGTCGGGCTGGTAGTTGCCCGCCTCGAAGTAGCAGGCCCTGATGCGTTCGCCGGTGTGCGTGTTCAGCATCGACAGCACGCGCGGCGAATCGGGGGCGCCGGGAACGGGCACATGGGCGCGGACCAGCGGTCCGGCGGCGAACAGTACGGGGCCTGCGGCGAGGTACTGCAGCATCCGGCGGCGGCCGGCGTCGGGAGCGGAGGAGGGGATGAGCATGCGCATGGGGCGTGAGTCTCCCGATGGCGGACGGCCGTGGCAAGGGCGTGGCGCGCAATTCCGCGGCTGCATTGCGGCTTCGTAATGCCGCTTGCGCTTCGCACCCGGTGGTGCGGTGCGCCAGCACTTGGGAGTACGAACGATTTCCATTGCCCCGGCCCTTCGTGCCGCGCGGCTAACATGAAGACGGATTCATGTTCATTCCCGCAGCGAGGACCCCATGACCACAACCCGCATCCGTTCCCTTCCGGCACTGGCTGCCATGCTCCTGGCCGCCTGGATGTCGTTTCTTCCCGGCACCGCAACGGCGATGCCGGCGTTCGCGCGCCAGTACAACATCAGCTGCGCGGCCTGCCACAGCGCCTTCCCGAAGCTGAATGCCTTCGGGGAGTACTTCGCGGACGCGAACTTCAGGCTGCCGAACTGGCGCGACACGATGGCGGAGGTCGGGGACTCGATGCTGGCCCTCCCGAAGTCGTTTCCGGTGGCGGTGCGGGCGCAGTCCTTCGTGCAGTTGCGCGATGGGGAGGATTTCGACCCGGTCACCGGTCCCACCGGCAATGACTCAAGCTTCGACTTCCAGGCGCCGTACATGGTCAAGCTGCTGGCCAGCGCGCCGCTGTCCGACCACGTCTCCTTCTACTTCTACGGCATCTTCGCGGAGAAGGGCGGCAACGGCGAAGTGGTGATCGAGGACGCCTGGTTCCAGCACGACGACCTGTTCGGCACCGGCGTCAGCGCCATGCTCGGGCAGTTCCAGGTCTCGGACCTGATGTTCCCGCGCGAGGTGCGCCTGACCTTCCAGGACTTCTATGCCTATCGTGCCGCCGGTGTCACCTACGACCGCGGCGTGATCCTGAGCCGCGGCTTCGGGCCGCTGGACTTGGCCGTTGGGGCGGTGAACGGCAACGGCATCGAGCAGAACTTCGCCATCGACAGTCCCGGCTACCGCCGGCCTGACCGGCTGTTCGACAACGACTCCAGCAAGAGCATCTTCGGCCGCGTGGGATTCGCGGCCGGCCGGGTCAACGTGGGCCTGTTCGGCCTGACCGGCAGGCAGCGCAGCGCGGCCGGTGATGCGGCCGCCCAGGCCGGCACCCGCAACACCGACAAGCTGATCGCGGGGCTCGA
>QGUX01000011.1 GCA_003242275.1 Pseudomonadota bacterium
GTGGCGGATGTCGCGGTAGAAGTTCAGGATCAGCGTTTCCTTCGGCGTCACCAGGAACTGCAGCGGCGCCACGCCTTCCATCATCAGCGGATAACCCCAGCCCTGCCCGCGCCGCGTCGCGTCGGCCGCCATGAGCCGCGGCAGCTCGGTGCGCATGCGTTCGCGCATCTCCGGCGTCAGCGGCGCGGCATCGAGCTTGAGCAGGTCCAGCGCCATGCCCTGCGGCGAGTCGGCGGTGGGATAGCCGGAGATGTCGATCTCGGTGTCCGCCGCCACCCACACGCCGCTCCAGTCCGGCAGCGCGGATTGCCGGTTCCCGCCGGAGGAGCAGCCCAGCGCCAGCAGCGCGGCGCCGGCCACCAGGCCGCAATGCACGAAGCGCCTCACTTCGACTGCCCTCCGGGCTGGCCGGGCTGGCGGCCCAGCGGCCGGCCATCCTCGGTCGTGGCCTCGACCAGCAGTCCTCCAGGGCCGCCCTTGCGAAGTGGCGAGAGCTTCACCTTCAGCCGGTCGCCCGGCTTGACCGTCGAGGGCCGCCAGCCGCGGTTGTACAGGTACATGGGCGCGCCCATTTCCAGGCTCCACTCCTGCTCCTGGCCCTTCTCGTCCCTGACCAGCAGCTGGATGTAGCAGTGTGGATTCGACCACTGGAACTCGCGCACCGTGCCGGTGAGCTCCACGGTCCGGGTCTGGTCGAACATCGCGGCCGAATGATGCGCCTGGGTCGTTGCCGCCGCGGTGGCGAGCAGCAATGCGCCCGGCACGCGTCCCAGCCAGGCTCTCTTCATTCCCCCCTCCTCCGGCGGACTGTCGCCGCCGTTGCGATCAGGATTCCTCGCAGACGAAGCGGATGGTCTGCGCGGAATCCGGTTCCGGCACCTTGCCCAGGCCGATCATGCCACTGCCCCGCAGCTGCATGCTGTCGCGCCGGACGAAGGCCTCCTCGCCGGTGCTGGTGACCACGAAGGTGCCGTTGGTGCTCTGGTCCACCAGCAGGAACTTGCTGCGCGAGAGCTCGATGCGGGCGTGGATGCGCGAGATCAGGTTGCCGCGGATGATGAGGTCGTTCTCGTCGGCACGGCCGATGGCCACCTGCGGGCGCGATTCATCCAGCACCATCTCGCGGTCCGACAGCAGCAGCCTGAGGCGCACCGCCTTGCGGTCGAGGCCGCCCAGGTGGATGGAGGGCAGCATGCTGGTGATGTCATCGTTCTGCCACAGCGCCTCGTAGAGCATGACCTCGGCGCCCTGCACCGACAGCGTCGCCAGGTCGATCTGCCGCACCGAGGCGCGCCACTCCGGCGACAGCAGCGCCACGGTCTGCGCGGTGGTGACGATCTGGCCGGACTTGGCCTGGCTGGTCATGCGGTTGGCCGTGTTCACCGTGGCGCCGAACACGTCGTGGCGCTCGAGCACCACCGGGCCGAAGTGGCAGCCGATGCGCACCGACACCGACTGGCCCTCGATCTGCAGCGCCGGGTGGGTGGAGATGCTGCGCTGGATCTGCGCCGCCGCGTTCATGGCGTCGTCGGCGGTGGGAAAGGTCGCCATGACCTCGTCGCCGATGGTCTTGATCACCGTGCCCTTGTGGGCCTCGGTCGCACCCTGCATCAGGTCGAGGCAGACGGCGATGACTTCGCGGGCCCGCTGGTCGCCCAGCGCTTCGTAGATGCGCGTGGACCCCACCACGTCGGAAAACAGCACGGCCAGCTCTACGTCGGTACCCATTCAACCCTTTGCAGGAATGTGATCAAGTTCACACTTTGAGGCATGAGGCATTGGAAAACAAGGCTTTACGCCGCCCGGTCGAGGATATCGCAGGCCCGGTCGAAGACCTCGTCGACGCCGGCGCGCAGCACCTCCTGCGACAGCACGTGGCGCAGCGCGCGCGCGCCGCGCCGGCCGCTCTGCATGCCGAGCATGTGGCGGGTGATGGCGTTCAGGGGAGTACCGGCCGCGGTCTCGCGGCGCGCGTACTCGCGCATGGCCGCCAGGATTTCCGCGGGTTCCAGCGGAGCCGGCGCATCAGGATGCAGTGCCACGTGCAGTTCGGACAGCAGTTCCGGGCGGTGATAGGCCTCGCGGCCGATCATCACGCCGTCGAATTCCGGCAATGCCGCCAGTACCTGTGCGGCGGTGCGCAGGCCGCCGTTCAGAACCACCGGCACCGGCGCGGAAAGCCCACGCGCCAGCATGCGGCGCAATGCCGCCACCACGTCCGGGCGCAGGGGCGGCACGGTACGGTTCTCGTGCGGCGAGAGCCCGCCCAGCACCGCCTTGCGTGCATGCACGATCAGCGCATCGGCGCCGGCGTCCACCAGCGCGCGGGCGAAGCCCTGCAGCGCCGCCTCGTCCTCGCCGTCGAAGCGCTGTCCGAGCGCAAGCGCCGCCGCGGCGCCGCCGGCCGCCTCGCGGTCGACCACGCCGATGCGGAACTTCACCGTGACCGGCACGCGCACCGCGCGCTTCATCGCCGCCACGCACTCGGCCACCAGCGCCGGCCGCAGCATCAGGCAGGCACCGAAGGTGCCGGCACGCACGCGGTCGCTGGGACAACCGCAGTTGAGATTCACTTCCACGTAACCTGCGTCCTCGGCGCGGCGCGCGGCCTGCGCGAGGAGCGCCGGATCGGAACCGCCAAGCTGGATGGCCAGCGGCTGCTCCTCGGGCGAGTAGCGCAGCAGGCGCGCGCCATCGCCGCGCAGGATGGCGTTGGCGTGCAGCATCTCGGTGTACAGGCGCGTGTAGGGCGAGTACAGGCGCAGGAAGAAGCGGCAGTGGCGGTCGGTCCAGTCCATCATTGGAGCGACCGACACCTGGGCGGCGGCTGCAACTTCGTTCCGCGGCCCGGCCCCTGCTGCCTCTCCCGCACCGCGCACCGGCAGGCTCTCGGCGGGATTCATGCCGGAGAGATTCTGCCCGATGCGGCGGCGTGCTTCAGCCTCTCCCGCCCATCGAACGCAGGATGTCATCCAGCGGATTGCCGTTGCCGTCGCGGTCGAGCATGGCGGCCAGTCCGCCCATGCCGTTGCCCGCTCCGCCCCCGAGCATTCCACCGAGCATGCCCGCGAGCCCGCCTGATCCCGCCGCCCCTCCGGCGCCGGCCTTCTGCTTCGCCATGTAGCCCGCCACCGCCATCGCCAGCAGCGGCAGCATCTTCTTCAGCAGGTCGGGATTCAGGCCCGACGTCGACGCGGCCTTCTGCGCCACGGCGCGGCTGACGTCCTTGGAACCGAAGATCTGCCCGAGCACCGCATTGCCGTGATCCACGCTGGCGGGCTGCGGCGAGAGCACTTCGTCGAGCAGGCCCCCGCCACCCAGGCGACCCAGCATGCCGCCGAGGCCGTCGAGGCCGCCGGCGCCCTGCGCCTGCTTGCGCAGGCCGCCGAGGATGGCCGGCGCCAGCGCCGCGGCGCCGCTGGCCGCCTGGCCTTCGTCGATGCCCAGCTGACTTGCGATGGAGCCCAGGCCGCCCATCTGGGCCAGAAGATCGGTGATCTGCATGACACGCTCCAGTGGCTTCGGGAGGACAGCCTACACCCGCCCCGGCCACGGCGCCCCCATCCGGGCGGCACGGTGCCCCGCGAGAGGCGGCATGCGAGAATGGCAACATTCCCCCGGGGAGTGGGACCCCGGAGTCGCTGCGGACCATCGCCCGATCGCATGCACGTCGCCGTCTTCGTGGCCACCTTTCCGGTCGCGTCGCAGACCTTCGTCATCCGCCAGATCGCGGGCCTGCTCTCGGCCGGGCACGAGGTCACCGTGCTCACCTGCCGGTGGGGTGGCGCGTGTGCGCACGACACCTATGTGAGATACGGCATCGAGGCGCGCGTGCGCGCACTGCGCCCGCGCGCAGCCACGGCAGGCGCCCGTGCTCGCCGCATCGCCGGGCTGCTGTCAGGCTCTGCCTTCAGGCGGGGCGGCCCGGGGCGCCTGGCGGCCGCGCTCGCGGCGCTGCTGCACGGCTCGCGGCGGAGCGTGGAGGACATCGCCTGGGCAGAGGCACGAGGCCACCTCGGACGCTATGACGCCATCCTGGCGCACTTCGGCCCGGCCGGCGTGCGGGCCATGCACCTGCAGCGCGCCGCCCTGCTCGAAGGTCCCCTGGCCGTGGCCTTCCACGGCGTCGACATGAGCAGGAGGCAGCTCCTGCGCCAGCACCGCCACGGCTACCGCCAGCTGTTCGAATGCGCCGGCGCGCTGCTGCCCGTCAGCGAACTGTGGCGCGCCCGCCTGCTGGAGATGGGCGCGCCGGATTCGAAGATCACCGTGCTGCCGATGGGCGTGGACCTGGCGCGCCTGCCGCCGCCGGCGCCGTGGCGGCCGATGCACCGGCCACTGCGCGTGCTTTCCGTGGCGCGGATGGTGGAGAAGAAGGGGCTGGCGTACGCGATCCAGGGCGTGATGCGCACGGGGCAGCCGGTGCACTACCGGATCATCGGGGATGGCCCGCTGCGCGGGCGGCTGGCCGCCCTGGCGCGGCAGGCGCCCGCCGGCACGCACATCGAACTGCTGGGCGTGCGCAGCGAACAGGAAGTCGCCGCCGCGCTGGCCTGGACCGATGTCTTCCTGCTGCCTTCGGTCACCGCGGACAACGGCGACATGGAGGGCATTCCCGTCTCGCTGATGGAGGCCATGGCGGCCGGCATTCCGGTGCTGGCCAGCCGGCACAGCGGCATCCCCGAACTGGTCGATCACGGCGTCAGCGGCTGGCTGGTGCCCGAGCGCGACGCGGATGCGATCGCACGGGTGCTCTCGTCGGTGGCGGCCGGCACCGAGCCCGTTGCAAGGATCCGCCGCGCGGCGCGCGCCACCATCGAGGCGCGCTTCGACAACACGATGCTGGCCGGCCGGCTGCTGGACGTGCTCGGGCGGCTGGCGCGCGGCCAGGACGCGCCGTCCTGCCGCACCAGCACGGCCGGTGATCCGCGGATGGACTCGGTGCTGTAGGAGACCGGCCCGCCGCCGCGCGACCTGGCCACGGCCCCGGCCTGCCGCAGCGGCGCACTTCCGCAGCAAGGATCGCCGGTCCACGGCTCGGCTGCCGTCGCGGCCGCGCACCACGCGAGGTGCACCGCACGCAACCAGCGCGCGGTCACGAACCCGGCACTTTCTCCAATCCCGCCTGCGCTGCGCTGGCCTGCCCGCGCGGCAGCCATCCGCGGGTCACGTACTCCAGCTGCATGCGCTCCACCGGCCATTGGGTCAGCTGCGCGATGCACAGCGGCGCGCCGACGTACTCGCGGATGCGCTCGTCCACCGCGCAGTGGAAGGCCATGCGCCGCAGCTCGCGCGGGCCGAGCAGCTCCCCGCGCAGGTCCGCGAGCACCGAACGCGCCTCGAAGTACATGGACGGGCGCAGCGCCGCCACGCGGCGCAGCTGCCGCTTCAGGCCGGTCCGCTTCTCGTACGGCACCCCGGCGTAGCGCGGATAGCCGGTGGCGATGGTCTCGGTGTGCAGGCCTTTGCCGATGACCTCTTCCGGTGGCAGCGACAGCAGGAAGCCCACCAGCTCGCGTGACAGGTACGGCGCATGCACCTCGTGCCGCATGCCCAGCATCTCGAAGGTGTACAGGGTGATCTCGCGCCGGGTGCGGTTCCAGAGGTAGAACTCCGTCAGGCCGTTGACGCGCCCCGCCAAACGCCGCATCTCGGCCTCGACCCGCGCCACCGCGGCTTCGAGCGGGAAGTGCCGCGCCACGTCGCCGACGCGCTGGAGCCGCCGATGCCGGCGCACCAGGAAGCGCCGCGCCAGCTTGCCGAAGCGGCCGTCGCGGAAATCCCTGACATCCTCGTCCCGCAGGAACGCTCCGGCCGACAGCATGCCACCGGCGATGCCGTCGTACAGGGACAGCGGCTGCTCCCCCAGGGCATCGATGGCGGGAATCACCCAGCCGTGCTCGTCGGAACAGAAGCTGGTGAGCACGTTCTTGCGCAGCTCGTCGCGCATGTTGCCGCGCTGCCTGCAGACCTGGTGCCTCATGCCGGTGGCGCGCGCCACGCGGCGCGCGGCGTCGATGTCATCCCCGCGCCAGGTGGTGAACACGCGCTCCACCTTGCGGCCGGCGCGCAGCAGCTCGAACAGGATGTGACGTGAGTCGCGACCGCCCGACAGCGGCACCACCACGGGATTGGAGGGCGCACTGGCGGCGATGCTGGCCTCGAACAGTTCCAGGTAGCGGCGGATGATGGCCTGGCGCGGCAGCGTGCAGGCCTCCTGCGGCACGAACTCGTCCAGCACCCGCGGCGCCTGCCCGGGAACCCAGCTGATGGCCGAGGCTGCCGGGAAGGCGCGGATCGCCCGCCAGGGCGTGTCCTGTCCCATGTGGTAGCCCAGCCGCAGGAACACCGCCAGCGCGGTCTCGTCCAGCGCGCGGTCCTCGAGGAAGGGCAGCAGCTCGACGATGGAAGTGGCGATGCCGATGACACCCGGCTGCTGCAGCAGGTAGAGTGGATAGAAGCCCCAGGGTTCCGAACCGGCCTTCAGTTCGCGCCCGTCCCATTGCCACCAGGCGCATGCGCCACCCTGGACCCCTGTCCGGAACGATGCCTCACCTTCGGATTGAAGTTTCCGCCCGTCGGAGCGGATGATCAGGCAAGGCACGCTAGCTGTGGTCCTCGATGTGCTTGCGCAGGTACTCCTGGTGGGCGTGATCCTTCTCTTTCTTGACCGCCTGGGCGCGGGCGCGCGCAATGGCCCTGGCGCGCTCGCGCGTGCGCGTGGTGCTCACGCCGGCAGACAGGGGAAAGGACCGTTCCGTGTCGCCGGCTCCGCAGGCCGGACAGGACGGCGCTTCATCGCCCTTCACGACCTGCTCGAACTCATTGCCGCACTTGCGGCACTTGAAGTCGTAGATCGGCATGCGCGAACGATACCCGAGCAGCGAGCCGGAGCGCCACGGCAAGGGCCGCGAGGATGAGCAGCAGCAGGTCGAGACTGCCGCCGCCCCCGGCGTGGACCACTTCCACCCGCGCCGTGCCCTGCCGCACGCGGCCCTCGAAGGCCGCCAGCTCGGCGTCGAAGTTCTCCACCATGCGGTCGGCGGCCGCCAGCAGGCTCTCGCGACCCCGCTCGCGCAGCCGCTCCGGCGCGCGCACCTCGGTGGAGATCCCCTGCCGGCTGTCCATGCCGGCGGCGCGCAGCACCAGCGAGCGCGTGGCCGGATGCACCACCGCCATGTCCACCAGGGTATTCACGTCCTGCGAGGTGCCCGGGAACAGGTACGCACCGACGATGGTGAGGTAGGCCAGCGACAGCTCGTTGCCCTGCTGCCGCGCCACCTGGTCGTAGGAGAGCAGCGCGACCAGGTCGAGGCCGTACAGGCGCTGCAATGCCGCCAGTCCCTCGAAGCCACGCTGGCCCGACAGGTAGTAGTCGGGAATGGGCACGATCTCCCGCACGAAGGCACGGCCGGCGAAGCGCTGGCGCACCTTCTCCAGGATGCGTGCCTTGTCCGCCTCGTCCAGCAGCGCCATGTGTCCCTGCGCCGGCGGCAGGAAGGCCACGCCGACGGCCAGGGGCAGCTCGAGCACCGGCGTGGCGACCGCGGCCGGCGGAGTGCCGCCCGGATACAGGAACTCCACCAGGCTGGAACTCCTGCCATGGCGCTCGCCATGGCGCGCGAACATGCCGGCACACCCGGCCAGCAGCAGCGTTCCCAGCAGCACGAGGGCGACTTTCCTGGTCCAGTTCACGGCGTTCTCCCCGGGGTTGGAATGAGGTGCCGGTATCAAAGGCACGACCCCGCAGCGCTGCCACTGCCTTCCTCCGGGTTTCCGGTGGCTGTACGGGTGGTATCGCCCGGTGATACCGTCAGCGCATGCCACGGCCTTCGCGGATCCTGCTGGTCGACGAATTGAAGCGCCTGCTGCTGGAGCGGCGGATCACCTACGCCATGGTGGCGCGCCAACTGAAGGTGAGCCTGCCGACCGTCAAGCGGATGTTCTCGCGCGGCCAGTTCACGCTGTCGCGCTTCGAGGCCATCTGCGAGATGGCCGGCAGCTCGCTGGCCGAACTGGCGGCCGGCGCCGGCGAGCGCGCCATTCCGGTACGCACGCTGACCCTGGCACAGGAGAAGCAGATCGTCTCCGACCCGGTGCTGCTGCTGGTCACGTGGCTGGTGCTGAACCGCGCCACCGTGGCCGACATCGTGCGCGACTACCGCCTCACCGAGCAGGAGGTGGTGCGCCAGCTGATCCGCCTCGACCGCCTGCGCGTGATCGAGCTGCAGCCAGGCAACCGCGTGCGCCTGCTGATCAATCCGCACTTCAGCTGGCGCCCCGGCGGACCCGTGCAGAGCTACATCCACGAGCGCATGCTGCGCGACTTCCTCGCCAGCCACTTCACCGGCGAGGACGAGCAGTTCTGGTTCCACGGCGGCCGCCTCACCGACGACGCCATGGCCAGCCTGCGCCGTGTCCTGCAGGTGGCCGCGCGCGAATGTGCCGCCATCGTCGACAACGACCGCCGTTCACGCGCCCCGCGCCGCGGCGCGGCCTTCGTGCTGGCGCTCAGGCGCTGGGCCTACGGCGGCTTCGAGCCCTACGAACGCTAGCGCCGCCTCAGGCCGGCCGGCGGGCCAGCTCCCGCTCGAGCATCTCGATCCGCTCCAGCAGCTCCAGCGCCAGTGCGGTGCCAGCCGCGTTGACGCCGAGGTCCCGGTGCAGCCTCACGGCGATGCGCGCCCGGCGCAGCGCATCACCGCCGAAGCGGGGTTCGCCGGCCACCGTCAGGGGCGCGAGCACGCCCTGTTCCACCAGCTCGAGGATCCACTGCCGCTCCACGGCGAACAGGCCGCACACCTGCTCGAGCGTCCACTCCTGGTCCTCGCCCAGCAGCTGGGCCGTGAGGATGTCCTTGCCTTCCAGGCTCATGCATCTGCTCCCAGGCCGGCGCGGGGGTTGAAGCCCGGCGCGGCGTCCCGCAATGCCTCGTAGGCCGACCGCACGGCGGGACTGTCCGGCGGCGGCTGCACCACCTTGAGGGTGACGTACAGGTCGCCGGGCGGATCGGCCGGCAGGCCGCGGCCTCGCAGCCGCAGCCGGGTGCCGGCCTTCGAGCCCGGCGGGATCTTCAGTTCCACCGCGGAGCCGGGCAGCGGCACGACCACCGCGGCGCCGAGCGCCGCCTCCCAGGGAGCCACCGGCAGGTCCATGTGGAGGTCACGGCCCTCGGGACGCAGCAGCGGATGCGGCGCGAAGGCGACCTCGAGCAGCAGGTCCCCTGCCTCGCCACCACCGGCCGGCATGCCGCCCTGCCCGGCCAGCCGGATGTGCTGTCCGGCGAGGATGCCGCGCGGGATGCGCACGTTCAGGGTCCGTTCGCGAAGCCGCGGCCGCCCCTCCTCGTCCCACCCGGGCACGCGCAGCGTCAGCGTGCGGGTGCCCCCTTCGATCGAGGCGGGAAGGTCGATGACCACGCGCGCGTGATGGTCCTGCCCGCGGCCATGGCCCGGGCGAAAGCCCCGCGCACCGCGACGCCGTCCGGCGCCGAAGGCGGTGCGCCCGAACAGTGCCTCGAAGAATTCGCTGGGATCGCCTTCGAAGGCGAAGGCCTCCTCCTCCGGCACTTCGCTGAACTCGAAGCCGGCACCCCAGTCCGGCGGTGGCCGGAAATCCTCGCCGGGCCGGTGGCCACCCTTCAGAAGCTGGTCATACGCCGCGCGGCGGGCCGGATCGCGCAGCACCTCGTAGGCTTCGCCGACTTCCTTGAAGCGCGCCTCGGCGTCGGGCTCCTTGCTGACGTCGGGGTGGTACCTGCGCGCCAGGCGGCGATAGGCCTGCTTGATCTGGTCGGCGGTCGCGTCCCGCGGCACCCCCATGATCGCGTAGTAGTCCTTGAATTCCATCGAGGCGGAACTTGACCAGTGGAGACCAAAGCGTAGCGCAGCGCGCCGTTCCGGTATAATCAGTCGACAATGACCGCAACGCGCAAGCGCGCCGGGCGACGTGGGCCCGGCCGCCCCCGCTCCGACACCTCCCGCAGCGCCATCCTCAAGGCGGCCTACGAAATCCTGAAGGAAGCAGGCTTCGCCGGATTCACCGTCGAGGGAGTGGCCGCGCGCGCGGGCGCCGGCAAGGCCACGATCTACCGCTGGTGGCAATCCAAGGGCACGCTGGCCATCGAGGCCTTCCTCGTGGCGCTGGCGCCCCGGCTGGCGGCCGTGCCCGAGACCAGCAGCGCGCTGGCCGACCTGCGCGCGCAGGTCCACCGCGCCGCCGCCATCTACCGTGGCCGCGCGGGCAAGCTGCTGCGCGAGCTGATCGCGCTCGGCCAGGAAGACTCCCAGACCAGCCGCATGCTGCGGACCGACTTCGTCGCGCCGCGCTACGCCGACGCCATCCACATCCTGCGGCGCGCACAGGCCTCGGGCGAGATTGCGCCGGATGCGGACATCGAGGTGCTGGCGGATGCGCTGTGGGGCCCGATCTTCCACCGCCTGCTGGTCAGCCGGATGCCCATCGAGCGGGACTTCGTCGACAAGCTGCTGGACCTCGTGCTCGGCAACGTCGCGCGCCGCGGCCGCTGAAACGGCCCGCGCCGGGGCCCGGAGCGGGGCCTGCGGCGCGTCATGGGGCCGCGTACTCCTCCGCGAAGGACGGATCGCAGTCGTAGGCGCGCACGTGGTCCCCGCCGACCTTGCGCCACTCGATGTAGCGCACGCCCCTGTTCTCCAGCACCTCGGGGTCCTCGTACTCCTGCGCCACCACCAGCGTGCGCCCGCCGTCCTTCAGGCGGTAGCGCTCGGTCACGCGCATCGCCTCGCTGTGGTCGAGGCCGTTGTTGGTGATGGTCGCCTCCTTGAGCCTGGTCGTGACCACCACCAGCTCGTCGCCCTCCCAGTGCGCGCGCGAAAAGCCGGTCTTGGTGTGGGGCGCCTCCTCTTCCTTCATGAAGCGGTCGTCGAAGAAGAACACCCGCGTCATGTCGAAGTACTCCAGCCGCATCACGATCAGGTCCGGCACCTGGAAGATCTCGATCGGGAACGGTCCCTGCAGCGCGTACACGATGGAAGGGATGCGGCAGGCATTGGCCACCGACATCTCCTTCTTCGGGTCCCACTGCCGCGCCTTCTCCAGCGCCGCGGGCCTGGGCCTGAGGCCGCCGAATTCCATCAGGCCGAACTCCGCGGGGCCGGTGTCGCGCATCACGGCGGCATCCGGGGACACCTTCTTCGACAGCACCGGGTCGGGATCGGGGATGCCGGGCGCCGGGTACCAGAAACCGGAGAGGTCGGGCGGCCCGGCGGCGAAGGCCGCCGGCAGCAGCGCCACCGCCGCCAGCAGCGGAAGGAGACGCGGCCTCATTTCTGCTCCTCGACCGTCTCGGCCGCCGCCACCCTGCCGATCAGCGTGCCGTCCGCCCGCCGCGCGGCCCGCATGCGCAGGTAGTTGGACCCGTCCCGCGCCGGCCAGCCCTCCACCGTGATGGTCTCGCCGGGCTTGATGGTGTCGCGCTTCCAGCCGCGCCTCTCCATGATCGAGGGCGAGTTGGTTTCGGCTTTCCACACTTGCTCCCGGCCTTCCTCATCCTTCACCTTCAGGCGGATGAGGCCGTGCGGATTGCGGAACTGGAACTCCTCCACCACCCCGGTGACGGACACCGAACGCTTGTCGTCGAAGAACACCGCAAAGGAATGGTGGGCCAGCGCCGGCAGCGCGGCGCCGGCCAGCAGCAGTGCCGCCGCCAGCCATGCGTGTTTCCTGTTCATGTTCGCCTCCAGAACCCCAATGCGCCTATACTCGCATCCAACGACAACAACCTGGAACCGTGGCCACCCGCAGTGCCGCGGGGACCGCACGAAGGAGTGACGGGGGCGTGGACCTTCAACAAATCAGCGACTGGCTGACATCGACCGGCCTGAGCCAGGCGATCCAGCTCAGCACCTGGGCCATTCCGACGATCCAGACGGTGCACATCCTCTCGCTGGCGCTGCTGTTCGCAGCCGCGCTGATCGTGGGGCTGCGCTTCTTCGGCCGCGGGCTGGCCGTGGAGCCGCTGCACCTGCTGGCCCGGCGCTTCATCCGCCTGATCTGGCTGCTGGTGGTCGTGCTCGCGGTGACCGGACTGCTGCTGATCATCGCCGAACCCCACCGTACCATCGGCAATCCCGTCTTCTACCTGAAGATGGTGCTGCTGCTCGTGGCCATCGTGGTCACGGCGTGGCTGTCGTCGGTGTCCTCCCGCCAGCATGACCGCCTCACCGGCGTGCACCGTTTCGCAGCCGCGCTGAGCGTCGTGCTGTGGATCGGCATCATGTTTGCCGGCCGCTTCATCGCCTACTACGACCCCTACTGACATGAACTTCCTCGAGTGGCTGCAGAGCACCTCCCTCGCCGTCGCGGTGGGCGAGCGCTGGTTTCCCTGGATCGAATCCTTGCACGTGGTCTGCCTGGCAGCGGTGGCGGGCACCATCTTCACCGTCGATGCCCGGTTGATGGGCCTGGCCTCGCGGCAGCTGCGCGTGAGCTACCTCTCGCAGCACATGCTGCCGTGGACCTGGGCGGCCTTCATCGGCGCGGCGATCACCGGCACGATGCTGTTCATGGCCAATGCCGTCAGCTACGTGGACAAGACACCGTTCCTGGTGAAGATGGCGCTGCTCCTGGCCGCGGGCCTCAACATGCTGTATTTCCAGCTCGTGACGTACCGGGGCGTGTCGGGCTGGGACACCGGCCGTCCACCCGCCGCGGCGCGCGCGGCCGGCCTCATCTCGATGGTGTGCTGGGTGGGTGTGGTCGCCGCCGGCCGCTGGATCGGCTTCGTCTAGCAGGCGGCTCGCCGGCGGGCGCCCGCTTCAGGGCGCCGGCGCTTCCGCCTGCACCAGTACCGGCACGGAGTACACGGTCTGCGCCGCGCTCTCCGCGGCCGCGATCTTCACGGCCAGCTCCGTGATGCCCGGCTCCTTCGCCATCAGCGTCAGCTCCTGGGTGATGGGCGTGCCGGGCGCGGCGAACTCCAGCGCGACGCTGTCCGGCACGACCACCAGGTCGTCGGATTCCAGCCACGCCTGCAGCCCCGTGCCCTGCGGGGAAGCGAACGTGAGCTGCAGGGGAAAGGGCCTGCCGGCCAGCGGTCGTTCCGGCAACGTGAAGCGCACCGTGGCCAGCGGCGTGCCCTGGCTCTGGAGCGCCGCCGCTACTGAATCCTCGCCCTGCGGGGCCGCCGGGGCCGCGGCACCGGCACTGGCAGCATCACCGGAGCCTCCACCGGCGGCACCGCCGGCACCGTCCTTGCTGCCGCAGGCCGCCAGCACGAGCAGCACTGCCGTCGACATCGCCTGAGGAATCCTGCGCATTCGCGCCCCCGATGGCCCTGGGCCTCACATCCGCAACAGGGGCGGATCATCCAATGCAGCCAGCTGTTCACGCAACTCGTCCACGTGCCTCTCCCAGTAGCGCGGCTCGCCGAACCAGGGGAAGGCGGCGGGGAACGCGGGGTCGTCCCAGCGCTGCGCGATCCACGCGGCATGGTTCAGCATGCGCATGGCGCGCAGCGCCTCGATCAGTTGCGCCTCGCCGGCATCCAGGTGCGCGAACCGCTCGTAGCCGTCCAGCAGTTCGCCCCACTCGCGCCGCATCTGGTCCGGCGAGCCGGCCACGAACATCCAGAGGTCCTGCACCGCGGGACCCTCGATGCTGTCGTCGAAGTCCACGAACAGCGGGCCGGTGGACTGCCACAGGATGTTGCCGGGATGGCAGTCGCCGTGCAGGCGCAGCCGCCGCACCGGCCCGGCCGACTGCATGCACGCGTCGATGGCCCGCACCAGCAGCGCCGAGACCTCGGCATAGCGCGCATCCAGCGGCGGTGGCACGATGCCGAGCCCCAGCACCAGCTCGCGCGCCCGCGCGCCATGGCGCCACTTCGACATGCCGTCGCGATGCCGGAACGGCTGCCTGGCGCCGACGGCATGCAGCCGTCCCAGCGTACGGCCCAGCAGGGCGCGGGCGCCGGGCTGGTCCAGGTCCGGCGAAGTGCCCGCCCGGCAGGGAAACAGCGCGAAGCGGAAGCCGCCGTGTTCGTGCAGGGTGCTGCCCCCGACGGCCAGCGGCGCCACCACCGGCAGCTCTGCGGCGGCCAGTTCGGCCGCGAAGGCGTGTTCCTCCAGGATCTGCGGGTCGCTCCAGCGCCCCCTGCGGTAGAACTTGGCCACCACCTGCGTGCCATGGCCGTCCGCCGAAGCCTGGCGCAGGGGTTCTTCCAGTCCTACGCGGTAGACCCGGTTCTCATAACTGTTGAGCGCCAGCAGGCGGCCATCAGTGAACAGGCCCACGGATTCGACCGCATCGAGAACCACGTCGGGGGTCAGGCCGGCATAATGGTGTGCCTGCAATTTCGGCCTCGAGGAGCGGAACAAGGTGGGTGAAGCGATCCTGGTGACGGGCGGCGCCGGCTACATCGGCAGCCACACGGTACAGCAGCTCCTGGCGCGCGGCGAGTCCGTAGTGGTGCTGGACAATCTCTCCACCGGCTTCCGCCAGGCCGTGCCCGGCGCCAAGCTGGTCGAGGGCGACGTGGGCGACCAGCGGCTGGTCACCGCCCTGCTGCGCGAGCACCAGGTGCGTACGGTGATCCATTTCGCCGCGCACACCATCGTGCCCGAGTCGGTGGCCGACCCGCTCAAGTACTACGGCAACAACACCTGCCAGACGCGCAGCCTGCTGGCCGCCTGCTCCGCGCACGGGGTGAAGCACTTCGTGTTCTCCTCGACGGCGGCCGTGTACGGCATCCCCGAGTCGGGCATCGCGGCCGAGGATTCGAACCTCGCGCCCATCAATCCCTACGGCACCTCCAAGCTGATGTCCGAATGGATGCTGCGCGACCTTGCCGCCGCCACCGGCCTCACCTGCGTGGTGCTGCGCTATTTCAACGTGGCCGGCTCGGATCCGCAGGGCCGCATCGGCCAGTCCACGCGCAAGGCCACCCTGCTGGTCAAGGTGGCCTGCGAGGCGGCGGTGGGACGGCGCGAGTCCGTCAGCATCTTCGGCACCGACTACCCCACGCCCGACGGCACCGGCGTGCGCGACTACATCCATGTGGTGGACCTCGCGGAGGCGCACCTGCTGGCCGTGGACTACCTGCGCGACGGCGGAGAGAGCCAGACCCTGAACTGCGGCTACGGCCACGGCTACAGCGTGCGCGAGGTGCTCGACAGCGTGAAGCGCGTCAGCGGCGCGCCCCTGAAGATCGTGGAAATGCCGCGTCGCGCCGGCGATCCGCCGATGCTGGTGGCGAAATCCGACCGCATCCGCCAGGTGCTCGGATGGGTGCCGAAACTGGACGACCTGGACGGCATCGTCGCCTCCTCGCTGAACTGGGAACGCCGCCAGCTCGCCGATCCCTGGACCTGATGCCCCCCGGCGCCCGTCCGGGTGGCCTAGAATCCCGGGCATGAAGCTGGCGCGGCCCGGTTCCCTGAGTTCGCTGGTGCTGCTGGCACTGGCCATCATCGCCCTGCCCCTGGTGGCGGGGCTGGTGACGGCCGGCGTCCAGCTGCGCCAGCTCAGCGCCAGCGGCCAGCTGATCATCGCCGAGGGCGTGGCCGCCACCCGCCTGACCCAGGACCTGTACGCCCAGACCAACTTCATGTGGCGGCGGCTGCGCATCCTGCTGGTGATCGGCAGCCCGGAGCTGGCCGAGGCCCACGCACAGGAGGACGCGCGGCTGGCGCAGACCGAGGCGAGCCTGGCCGCCTACCTGCGCAACGAGGCGGCGCGCCGCGCGCTGCGCGACTTCACCGCGCTGCGCACCGCGGTGGGCGTGCGCATCCGCGGCGGCGCGCGCATCGAGGACATCGACGCCGAGGTGGACCGCATGCTGCGGGCCGCCGAGGTGGTCTCGGCACGCACCAACGACCAGATCGACGCGGCCACCGCCGAGCTGCACGAGAGCACGCGGCGCGCACAGAAGGTGCTGACCTGGAGCTTCCTGCTGCTGATCCCGCTGTCGGGCCTCGCCGTGCTGCTGTTCTCGTTCAAGGTGGTGCGGCCGCTCAGGCAGATCGACCGCGCCATCAGCGAACTGGGCAGCGGCGCCCTGCACCGGCCCATCCAGGTGCACGGCCCGCGCGACATCGGCAAGCTCGGCCGGCAGCTGGAGTGGCTGCGCCTGCGCCTGCTGGAACTGGCGCAGGAGAGAAACCGCTTCCTGCGCCACATGTCGCACGAGCTGAAGACGCCGCTGGCCAACATCCGCGAGGGCACCGAGCTGCTGATGGACGGCGCGGTGGGGGAGCTGCAGGCCGGCCAGCGCGAGGTCACCGGCATCCTTCGTGAAAATGGCTTGAGGCTGCAGCGCCTGATCGAAAACCTCCTGTCCTTCTCCGCCTGGCAGAGCAACAGCGGGAGCCTCGAGATCACCGAGTTCCGGCTGCGACCGGTGGTCAAGCAGACCATCGAGAACCAGCAGCTCACGTTGCTGTCGCAGCGCGTGCGCCTGGACGTCAGCGTCGAGGACCTGACCATCGCCGCGGACCGCGGCAAGGTGCGGCTGATCCTGGAGAACCTGCTGTCCAACGCCATCAAGTACACCCCGCGCGGCGGGACCATCCACATCCGCGCCCGGGCCGAGGGGGGCGACCTGGTCCTCGAGGTGGCCGATACGGGCCCCGGCATCCCGCCGGAAGAGCGGCGGCACGTGTTCGAAGCCTTTTATACTGGCAAGCCTCCGGCCGGCCACATCAAGGGGACCGGCATCGGCTTGTCCGTAGTGATGGAATTCGTCAACGCTCATGGCGGCACGATCGAAATCGTCGACGGGGAATGGCCCGGTGCGCACTTCCGCATCCGCATGCCGCTGCGCGCCACCGGCGAAGCTTCCGCAGACAGCCGCCCCGCGGGAACCACGGCCCATGCGGCCTAGGCCGGGCTCCATCGCCATCCTGGGCCTGGCCATGGCCGGCCTGCTGGCCGGCTGTGCGGGCCTCACCTCGCCGCGCGAGCGCGGCCCGGCCGACGCCCTGCCCACCACCGAGGCCATCCAGGCCGCGCAGGTGAACAGCCTGCTGTCCGCCCTGGCGCGGGTGGTGGCCGGCACGCCCACCGAGCAGGCCGAGATCATGGCTGAGGCGCGGATGGCCTACGAGCAGGCCCGCCAGGGCCCTGCCGCGCTGCGCTACGGGCTGCTGCTGGCCGCGCCCTCGCACCCCGCCCGGGACCCTTCCGAGGCGCTGCACGTGCTGCGCGAGTGCCTCGCCCATGCGGAACTGCTGTCGACCATGGAACGGGCACTGGCGCAGGTCGAGCTGGAGAGGATCACGGTGGAGCTCAGGCTCACCGACGAGAACCAGCGCCTGCTGGCCGAGAGCCAGCAGGCCCGCGACCGGCAGCGCGGCGAGACCAATGCCGCCGCGCTGGCCCGCCAGCTGCAGGCCGCGCAGGAGCAGAATGCACAGTTGCGCCGGGCGCTCGAGGATGCCCGGGCGAAGCTCAACGCCATCGCCGAGTTCGAGCGTCCGCAGAATGACCGCCCACCAGCCAGCAACGAGGGACGTAACCCGTGAGTCCGACCACCGGGCGCAAGGCTCGCATCCTGATCGTCGATGACGATCCGGGCCTGCTGCGCCTGCTTACCATCCGGCTGCGCGCCGAGAACTACGACGTCGAGGCCGTGGAGAGCGCCGCGCAGGCGCTCGCCGCCGCCACGCGCTTCCGCCCCGACCTGGTCATCTCCGACCTGCGCATGGAGCCGGTCGACGGCATCGGCCTGCTGAAGGAACTGCAGAACCGCTGGCCGGGGCTGAAGGTCATCCTGCTCACCGCGCACGGCACCATTCCCGACGCCGTGCAGGCCACGCAGATGGGCGCCTTCGGCTTCCTCACCAAGCCGGTGGACAAGCAGGAGCTGCTCGACCAGATCCAGCGCGCGCTGAAGATCTCCGGCTTCACCGGCAACGACGAGGAATGGCGCGCCGACATCATCACCCGCAGCGCCATCATGGAGGAGCGGCTGTCGCAGGCGCACATGGTGGCCGGCACCGACGCCCGCGTGCTGATCCTCGGCGAGAGCGGCACCGGCAAGGAGCTGCTGGCGCGCGCCATCCACAAGGCCAGCCCGCGCCGCGCGCGGCCCTTCGTGGTGGTGCGCTGCACGGGCACCGCGGAGGACGAGCTCGACGCCGAGCTGTTCGGCGCCGTCGGCGCCGACGGCAGGCAGCGCATCGGCGCGCTGGAGCAGGCCGACGGCGGCACCGCCATGCTGGATGAGATCGGCGACCTGCCGCCGCGGCTGCAGCAGAAGCTGCTGCGCACGCTGCAGGAGGAGGCCGTGCGCCCGGCCGGCGCCGACGCGCCCCGCCCCATCAACACGCGCGTGATCTCCACCACCAGCCGCGACCTGCAGGACCGCTGCGCCGCGGGTGAATTCCGCGAGGACCTGTACTACCGGCTGAACGTGGTGCAGATCGAGATGCCGCCGCTGGCGCGCCGGCGCGAGGACATTCCGCTGCTGATCGCGCACTTCCTGGCGCAGATCGCCGCCGAGACCGGCCAGCGCAGCATCTTCCCGCCCGAGGCGCTGGAGCTGCTGGCCACCTCGGACTGGCCCGGCAACGTGCGCCAGCTGCAGAACATCGTGCGCCAGGCCGTGGCGATGTCACAGACACCCATCGTGCCGGTGGAACTGGTGCAGCAGTGCCTGGGTGGCACGCCCGGCCGACTGCCCTCCTTCGACGAGGCGCGCGACGAGTTCACGCGCAGCTACCTGTCGCAGATCCTGCAGATCACGGGCGGCAACGTCAGCCAGGCCGCGCGCCTGGCCAAGCGCAACCGCACCGACTTCTACAAGCTGTTGGGCCGGCACCAGCTGGTGCCGGAGGACTTCAAGCAGCGCTGATCAGGCCACGCTGGCGCGGCGCACCTGCCACAGCAGCACGCCCGCGGCCAGTGCCAGCAGCAGCGTGGGGGCCCAGGCCAGCAGCACGGGATCGAGGTTGAAGGCGCGCGTGCCGTTCTCCACCGTGCGCTGGGCCAGGAAGTAGCACAGGCCGAGCACGAGCCCCGTGCTCGCGCGCGCACCGGTGCCGGCATCACGCATGTAACCCAGCAGCAGCGGCAGCGCCAGCAGCATGGCCAGCGGCACGGCCGGCAGGCGTGCGATCGCCGTCCACAGCGCCAGGCGCTGCGCAGTGGCATCGTGGCCGCGGGCCGTGAATTCGCGGATTGACCCGCGAAGCTCGGCAAGGGATTGCTGGCGCGGATCGTCCGCCGTGGTGGCGGGCAGAGGCTGCAGGCTGCCGGCGGCCAGCAGTGATCCCTCCAGGGGCGTTTCTTCCAGCCTGGCGCCCGCCGCCCCGAAGCTCAGCCGCAGCGCGCCCTGTTCCCCGGCGGCACCTTCCCCCGCCCGTGGCGCCGCGGTGATGGCCACGAGGCGATGGTCCTCGAGTTCGAAGGCGGTGAGGCCGGCGGCATCGGCGCGCACGATGGTCGCGCCCTCCCGCTTCCAGGCCACCCCCTGCCCGCCCCCCTGCTCGTTGCGCTCCAGCGCCTTGGCGATGCGCGCGGAGCGGGCCAGCGGCGGCGCCACCCACTCGGTGAGCACCAGCGCCGGCGGCACCAGCAGCAGTCCCGCCAGCACCACCGAGGCGGCCAGCCGCGCCACCGACACGCCCGCGGCCCGCATCACCGTCAGCTCGCTGCCGCGCGCCAGCTCGCCCAGCGCCATGAGCGACCCCAGCAGTGCTGCCACCGGCAGGAACTGCAGGGCGGTGGCCGGCAGCTGCGCCAGCACGAAGCGCAGCGCGGCCGCCTGTCCGTACCTGCCGGCGCCCACCCAGCCCTGCTCGTTGACGAACAGGAACAGCCCGGCGAGCACGATGAACACCGCCAGGGCCAGCGCCGTGTGCCGGCACAGGGTGGTGACGATGTACCGATCCAGCACGCGCATTGGGATAAAATCCCCCGTTTCTGATTTCTTGCGGACGGCCGATCGGCCGCGGAGTCGAAGCACATCATGGTCCAGTTCGAAACCAGCGACCAGCGCCTTGCGGCCGTCGTCACCGACTGTCTCGCCATCGGTCTCTTCGAGGACGAGGATTTCACCTCCGGCCCGGCCCGCGAGGTGGATGCGGCCACGCGCGGCCTGCTGCGGCGGATGAAGTCGGCCGGCGACCTGCCCGTGCGTCCCAACGACACGCAGATCCTGCACGCGCCGGCGGGCCTGAAGGCCGCCCGCCTGCTGGTGGTGGGCCTGGGCAAGCGCGGCGAGTTCCGCCAGCGCGGCTGGCGCAAGGCCGTGTCGGCGGCGCTGGCCGCGGTGCTGAAGACCCGCGCCGCCAGCCTCGCGGTGGCCGTCGGCCAGCCGCAGGAGGAGCCCGTCGATGCCTATTACCGCGGCCGCGCGCTGGCCGACCTCACCGGTGCGGCACTGTACCGCGTGAACGATTTCAAGACCGGCCGCAAACCGCCGCGCCCGGCACTGAAGAAGGTGGTGCTGGCCGGGGTGACCGCCGGGGAACGCCGCCAGGCGACCCTGGGCCTCACGCACGGCCGGGCGATCGCCGCGGGCCAGACGCTGCTGCGCGACCTCGGCAACCTGCCGGGCAATGTGTGCACGCCGCGCTACCTCGCCCGCCAGGCGCAGGAGCTGGCGCGCGAGCACCGCTCGCTCAAGGTGCGCGTGTTCGACGAGGCGGCGATCCGGCGCCTGAAGATGGGCTGCCTGCTGTCGGTCTCGAAGGGCAGCGAGGAGCCGCCGCGCTTCATCGTGCTCGAGTACAAGGGCGGCGCGCGCAGCGCGAAGCCCGTGGCGCTGGTCGGCAAGGGCGTCACCTTCGACACCGGCGGCATCTCGCTGAAGGACCCGGCCGCCATGGACGAAATGAAGTACGACATGTGCGGCGCCGGCAGCGTGCTGGCCACGCTGCTGGTGGCGGCGCTGCTGAAGCTGCGCATCAACCTCGTCGGCATCATCGCCGCGGTGGAGAACATGCCCAGCGGCCGCGCCACCAAACCGGGCGACATCGTCACTTCGGCCTCGGGCAAGACGGTGGAGATCCTCAACACCGACGCCGAGGGACGGCTGATCCTGTGCGACGCCCTGCACTACGCCCGCCGCTACGACCCGGCCGCGGTGATCGACATTGCCACGCTGACCGGCGCCTGCGTGGTGGCGCTCGGCCACCACCACACCGGCATCATGGGCAACGACGAGGCGCTGGCGCGCGAGCTGGTCGAAGCCGGCGTGCGCGCCCACGACCGCGGCTGGCACCTGCCGCTCACCGAGGAGTACGCCGAGCAGCTGCGCAGCAACTTCGCCGACCTCGCCAACGTGGCCGGGCGCGACGGCGGCGCGCTGACGGCGGCCGCGTTCCTGGGCCGCTTCACCACCGGCCTGAAGTGGGCGCACCTGGACATCGCCGGCACGGCCTGGACCTCGGGTGCGCAGAAGGGAGGCACCGGCCGCCCGGTGCCGCTGCTGGCCGATTTCCTGATCCATCGCGCCGGCGCGCAGGGCTAAGGCCGTGCCGGGATGGCGCAGGTCCGCTTCTTCATCTTGAAGGCCACGGGCGGCATGGCCCGCCTGCGCCAGGCCTGCGCGCTGACCGAGGAGGCCTACCTGGCCGGCGGGCGCGTGCTGGTGTGGCTGGACGATGCGCACCAGCTCGAGGTCTTCGACCAGCTGCTGTGGACCTTCAGCGACCGCGCCTTCGTGCCGCACGAGAGGCTGGCGGCCGATCCCGCCGGCGCCGAGGCACCGGTGCAGCTTCATGATGGCGCGGCGCTGGACGCGCGCATCCTCGATGCCGGCTTCGACACGCTGGTGAACCTGCACACCGCCCCCGCCGCCGAGGCACTTCGCTTCGGCAAGGTGATCGAGGTGATCGACGGGGACCCGGCCGTGCGCGAAGCCGGGCGCACGCGATTCCGCTTCTACCGCGAGGCCGGCGCCTCGCCCGAACACATTGAAGTAACTGCCGATGGCTGAAATGGAAAAGGCTTACGAACCGCGCGTGATCGAGGCGCGGCTGTACCGCGAGTGGGAGAGTGCCGGCTGGTTCGCCCCGCGCGGCGCCGGCTCGCCCTACTGCATCATGATCCCGCCGCCGAACGTGACCGGCACGCTGCACATGGGGCATGCCTTCCAGGACACCATCATGGATGCCCTGATCCGCCACCACCGCATGCGCGGCCACGACACGCTGTGGCAGGTGGGCACCGACCACGCCGGCATCGCCACGCAGATGGTGGTGGAGCGCCAGCTCAATGCCGCCGGCACCTCGCGCCGCGAGCTGGGCCGCGAGGCCTTCGTGAAGCGCGTGTGGGAATGGAAGGCCGAGTCCGGCGGCACCATCGCGCAGCAGCTCCGGCGCCTGGGCGCCTCGGTGGACTGGTCACGCGAGCGCTTCACCATGGACGAGGGCCTGTCGGCAGCCGTCACCGAGGTGTTCGTGCGGCTGTACGAAGAGGGCCTGATCTACCGCGGCCAGCGGCTGGTGAACTGGGACCCGGTGCTGCGCACCGCCCTGTCGGACCTCGAGGTGCTGCCCTCCGAGGAGGACGGCAGGCTCTGGCACCTGCGCTACCCGCTGGAGGACGGCAGCAGCCACCTGGTGGTGGCCACCACGCGCCCGGAAACCATGCTGGGCGACGCCGCGGTCGCGGTGCACCCCGAGGACGAGCGCTACAGGCACCTGGTCGGCAGGCGCGTGCGCCTTCCCATCGCCGACCGGCTGATCCCGGTGATCGCCGATGACTTCGTCGACCGCGAGTTCGGTTCCGGCTGCGTGAAGATCACGCCGGCGCACGACTTCACCGACTACGAGGTCGGCCAGCGGCACGGGCTGCCGATGATCAACATCATGACGCCGGAAGCGCGCCTCAACGACAACGTGCCGGAGGCCCTGCGCGGCCTGCCCCGCGAGGAGGCTCGCGAGCGCGTGCTGCAACTGCTCGAGGAGGCCGGCCTCATCGACCGCATCGAGCCGCACAGGCTCAAGGTGCCGCGCGGCGACCGCTCCGGCGCCATCCTCGAGCCCCTGCTCACCGACCAGTGGTACGTGAAGATCGCGCCGCTGGCGAAGCCCGCCATCGAGGCGGTGGAATCCGGCCGCATCCGCTTCGTGCCGGAGAACTGGTCCAGGACCTACTTCGAGTGGATGCGCAACATCCACGACTGGTGCATCAGCCGCCAGCTGTGGTGGGGCCACCAGATCCCGGCCTGGTATGACGACGAGGGCAATGTCTACGTGGCGCGCAGCGAGGCCGAGGCCGCCAGGCAGGCCGAAGCGAAGCATGGCAGGCCCGTGGCCCTGCGCCGCGACGAGGACGTGCTCGACACCTGGTTCTCCTCGGCGCTGTGGCCGTTCTCCACCCTGGGCTGGCCGGAGAAGACCCCGGAGCTGGCGAAGTTCTATCCCACCAACGTGCTGGTGACGGGCTTCGACATCATCTTCTTCTGGGTCGCCCGGATGATCATGTTCGGCCTGAAGTTCATGGGCGAGGTGCCGTTCCGCGAGGTGTACGTGCACGGCCTGGTGCGCGACGGCGAAGGCCAGAAGATGTCCAAGTCCAAGGGCAACGTGATCGACCCGCTGGACATCGTCGACGGCATCGACCTGGAATCGCTGGTGAAGAAGCGCACCACCGGCCTGATGCAGCCGCACCTGGCGCCGGGCATCGAGAAGGCCACGCGCCGGCAGTTCCCCAAGGGCATCGACGCGCACGGCACCGACGCGCTGCGCTTCACCTTCGCCGCGCTGGCCACCCAGAGCCGCGACATCCGCTTCGACCTGGGGCGCGTGGCCGGCTACCGCAACTTCTGCAACAAGCTGTGGAATGCCGCACGCTTCGTGCTGATGTCCTGCGAGGGCAGGGAGGTCGCACCGGCGGGCACGAAGAGCCCGCATGTGGTGGACCGCTGGATCGTCTCGCGCCTGGGCGAAATGATCGCGCGCGTGGACGAGTCCTTCGCCGCCTACCGCTTCGACCTGGCCGCCACGGCGCTGTACGAGTTCACCTGGCACGAGTACTGCGACTGGTACCTGGAGCTCACCAAGCCGGTGCTGCAGGGCGAGGATGCGGCGCAGGCCGCCGCCACGCGCCGCACCCTGCTCGACGTGCTGGAGGCGCTGCTGCGCGCGCTGCATCCGCTGATGCCCTTCATCACCGAGGAGATCTGGCGGCGCGTGGCGCCGGTGGCCGGCGTGGCCGGTCCCACCATCATGCTCGCGCCCTGGCCCACGGCCTGCGCGTACGCGGCCGATGCCGCCGCCGCGGCCGACGTGGACTGGATGAAGAAGGTCATCCTCGGCATCCGCCAGATCCGCGGCGAGATGGACATCAGCCCGGCGCGGCGCCTCTCGCCGCTGGCGCAGGGCGCCACCGCCGAGGACGCCGCACGCTTCGAGCGCTACACCGCCCTGCTCGGCCGCCTGGCCGGCATCGAGCCGGTGCACCTGCTGGCCGCCGGCGAGGGCCGCGCCCC